>JBCCTM010000126.1:0-8798 GCA_039198535.1 Pseudomonadota bacterium | reverse complement strand
GGGGCTGCCATGTGATCGGCATGACCAACATGCCGGAGGCCAAGCTCGCCCGGGAGGCGGAGATTTGCTACGCGACCGTCGCCATGGTCACCGATTACGACAGCTGGCATCCCGACCATGGCGAAGTGGACATCACGTCGATTTTACAGGTTCTTCAGCAGAACTCCGCAAACGCCCGCGCGTTGGTGAAGGAGTTGCCGGCGTTACTCGGCGCGGAGCGCGAATTGTGCCCCCATGGCTGTGATCGGGCGCTGGAGTACGCGCTGATGACGGCGCCGGAGAAGCGAGATCCGGCCCTGGTCGCCAAGCTCGACGCCGTGGCCGGCCGCATGTTGTAGAGCGACCGGCGCCGCACGGTGGAACGCGTATCGAGGGGGAAGAGCCATGGACTTAAAAGAGCATATCAGAACCATTCCGGACTTTCCGGAGCCAGGGATCATGTTCCGCGACGTCACGACGTTGTTTCAGCATGCGGAGGCCTTCCGCGCCTCAATCGAGCAGTTGGCGGAGCGGATCGAGCCCTACAAATGCGACATGGTCGCGGGGATTGAGGCCCGAGGATTCATCCTCGGAGGGGCGGTGGCCGCCCGCCTCGGCGCGGGCTTCGTGCCGTTGCGGAAAAAGGGTAAGTTGCCCTCAAAAACTATTGAGGAGGCCTATGCGCTCGAATACAGCCAAGCGGTGATCGAAGTGCATGATGACGCGGCCGCGTCCGGTCACCGTGTGGCGGTGATCGACGATCTGATCGCCACCGGCGGCACCGGGATCGCCGGCATGTCGCTGATCCGTCGCCTCGGCGCCGAGCCCGTGGTGTTCGGCGCGCTGATCGATTTACCGGATCTTGGCGGGTCCAAGCGCATCGTGGACGCCGGCGCGCCCGTGGAGGCCCTCATGGATTTCCCAGGCCACTGAGGCGGATCACCGAAGCGGGGACGCGGGGACACTGAGCGAGCAGGCCGCTCAGCTGCCGCGCGTCGCCGTGGTTGAGCGAGATCAGAGAGTTGGAGCGCGCGCGATGAACATGATCGAGGCCATCAAGGTCTGCATCCAGAAGTACGCCACCTTTTCCGGCCGCGCGCGGCGATCTGAATTCTGGTGGTTCTTTTTGTTTTCGTTCGTGCTCGGTCTCATTCCCGTCGTGAGCGTGATTTCAGGCCTGGTGTTGCTGATCCCTGGCCTCGCGGTCGGATGGCGGCGCATGCATGACATCGGTCGGCCGGGCTACCATTATCTGATGCCGCTGGCGGTGATCCTGCTCGTGGGCTTGGCCTTCGCCGCTCTAGCCTCGCTGGGTCTTGCGCCGACCGGCGGGTCGGATCCCTCTCCGGTGTTCATCGCGCTGTTCGCCATCGCCGCCCTCGCGGTTCTGGGCGCGTTGATCGTGCAGATTGTCTGGCTCGCGTCTTCAAGCCAGAGGGGCCCCAACCAATTTGGGCCCGAGCCTGGGGCGGAAGTGCGGGTCGAGGGCGTGTTCGACTGAGCCTGCTTCTAAGCGCGGTCCAGCGCGCCATTGGTCGGAGCGGCCCCGTTTTCCACGAGGGCCGGTTCGCCGCTGAGGCCGGCGGCGCTCCTGACATGGACGTCTCGTTGCGGAAACGGAATCTCGACGCCTTCCTCCCGGAGCCGCTGAAACAACGCATACCGGATCGCGCTCTCGACGCTCAGCTTCGAGTTGATGTCGCGGAGGAAGCACCGGATCTCAAAATCCAGGGAGCTGGCCCCGAAGTCTTTGAAATAGATGAAGGGCGGCGGAAAGTTCAGCACCAGCGGCTGCTGCAGAGCGACCTCGCTGAGGATCTCGCGGACCCGCTCTGGATCGCTGTCATAGGACACGCCGATGCTGACGATGGCGCGGCCCACGAGGCTCCGATGGGTCCAGTTCACAACCGAGGCCGAAATCAGTTCCGAATTCGGCACCACCACCGTGGAGCGGTCGAAGGTCTGGATCTCGGTGGAGCGCACATTGATGCGCCGGACTTTGCCGCTGAACGCGCCCACTTCGATCCAATCGCCCACTTGGATCGGCCGCTCGATCAGCAGGATCAGGCCGGAGACGAAGTTGTTCACGACGTTTTGGAGGCCAAAACCAACGCCGACGGAGAGCGCGCCGGCGATGATGGCGAGGTTGGACAGGTCGACGCCCGTCGCCGAGATCGCGAACAGCGCCGTGACGAAGAAGCCGATATAGCCGACGCCCGCGCTTATGGCGGTGCGCACGCCTTGTTCGAGGCTGAAGCTTGGCAACACGCTTCGGTTCAGCACGCGTTGCGCCAATCGGGTCAGCCACATGCCGATGATCACGACCGAGATGGCGATCAGAGCGGCGGTGAGGGAGAAGGAGAATTCGCCAACCTGGACGCCGCCGAACAGCAATTCGCCGATGGCTTGGATGTCCGCCTGCGACGCGCCCCAGATCAGCCCGAGCACGGGCGCCGACGCGATCGCCAGCATGGAGGCGATGGTGAGCCGGGCCAGTCCGCTCGCCCGCACGGGTCCCTCCGCAGCCTTCGCCGCGTCGGCCGCCTCCTGCTGCGCTGCCTCCACATCGTCGTAATCGACCTCCGCATTGGGGTCGTCGCTCATCTCCTCCACCGTCGCCAGCGCCGAGGCCTCGCCCTGCGGCGCCGGCTCCGGTCGGGGCGCGATCACATGCTCGATCGCGACGAACAGCACGGCGCACACCGCCCCGAGCCCAGCGGTCATGGCCGAGCCTTCGAGGATAAAGCGCACAAGAGCGTAGTAGCCGAGCGCAGCGGCGACGATCAGGCCCACGGAAGCGGCGCGGAGGGCGGCGCGGATCAACAGCGCCCCGCCGCCTCGCCAGTCCACTTCTTGCGCGGGCGGCGGCTCAAGGTCAGGAAGGCCGATCAAGGTCGGCTGCACCTCTTTCTCAACTTTCTCCGGCACGCGAATGCCGGCGGCGATGGAGAGCAGCCAGGGGGCCGCGGCCAAAGCGGCGATGGCGTTGACGAGGGTGAGCGCCTCCACCGGGGCGTTGAGGATTTCGAGCAGCTCCAGCGCCAGCCGGAACAGAGCCAGGACGGCGGCGAAATAGACGATGGCGCGCGCCATCTGCGCATCGCGCGGCGCCTCCAGATGCGCCAACCGGGCGGCGGGCGGGCTGGCCGTGAAGATCATATGCGCGAGCGCCGACACGACGGCGATGATGGCGACGGCGTCTACGGTGAGTTGGCTGAGCCTGATCCATGGCTCGGTGAGGGATCCCACCTGCTGGGCGGTCATGGCGACGAGGAAGATCGCCAACGGCGCTGGGACGGCGCGGAGCAAAAACTCCACCGTCGCGAGACCAATCCGCGTCGCGGGCGACCCCGCGGCGACCCGCCTCTCCGCAAGTCGGCAGGCTGCTTTGCGCGCCCTCGGCGCGATCACCACCAAGAGGAACAGCGCCGCGATCCCCGTGAGCAGCAGGAGGATGTGCTCGCCAAACGGGTCGAACGCGGCCAGGGCGGGGGCGATGTCCGCGGTCAGTCGACCGATGAGGCCCGGGGCGCTCCGCGCGGCGGCTTCCCATGCGGCGAGATTGGCGAGGTTGGGCCCCTTCGCCAGCAGGCGCCGCGTGAATTGGCGACGCTCGCGCTCGGCCACAGCGGCGATCAGCGTCTCCGCGCGCGCCTCCGCCAAATCGACTTCTTTAATTCGGCCTTCAAGTCCGGTGATTTGCCCGCTCAGATCGGCGCGGCGCTCGGCGAGATCCGCATCTTCCTCGACCCCCTCTTCCGGAGCGTCTCCAAGGGCGTCCCGCTGGGTCTGCAGCGGTCGAAGCGCGGCGCGAAGATCGGCGCGCATGGTTTGCGCCGCAGCGCGTTGCGCCTGAAGTTGGCCTCGGAGCGTGGCGAGGGCTTCAGGCGTTTTCTCGCCCTCCCGCGCCAGCGCGTCCTCGACCTCAGCCGCTTCCGTGTCCCACTCGGCGATCTGAGCCGCCGCGCTTTCCGCGACGGACCGGGCCGTTCGCAACGCGGTCGCGCCTTCGGGGGCTTGCTGCGCGAGCGCGGTTCCGCCCCAAAATGACGACGGGAGCGCGAAGTACGACCCAAGGAGTGTGGCGAGCAGGATCACGCTGAGCGCTGAAAGGGTCACGGTCAGGCGCGGCGCGGCGCGCTTAGATGGCGTGTTCATTGTCCGCTGTCACATGGGGTCCGCTGTCGTCACATGGGTCGATCCCGTGGGGCCATCACACCGCTCGCGCCGCTGGCGGGGTGTAAATGGACCAACCCAAATCTTACACACCGAGCTGATCGGAGCAAAGGACAGTACGGCGCGCGACCATTAGCCCGCGCGTTCCGAGCCTTACTTGCGGGGCGGCTCTGCGGCTGCGACGGCTGGCGGTTCGCCGACGCGGAACGCGGCGGTCACCGGCGCGAGGCATTCTTGATCGGAACAGGCCTGCAGCGTCAGCTCCGCCCTGATCGGGCGGCCCTCGGACGAGGGTGTCAGCGCGGCGACAATGGCGGCGTCGCCTTTCAGCACCGCCAGGGGCGTGTCGCTGAACCCGAGGGAGATCTGCGTAGCCTCCGGGTATGCGACCGACGCCAGGTCTTCGCCCCGCAGAGCGGTTCCGATGAGGTCCGCTTGCAGGGGCCGATGGGCGTTCACATGCCAGCCTTCCGCCACGCGCAGGTCGAGAATGAGCGACGCCCCGTCGCGTCTGGCGGAGACCGTGGCGACGCCGTTCGAGAGCGGGCGACGCGGTCGGGCCTCGCCTCGATGCAAGATGGCGGCGGCTTGAAGGGCCGTGAGACGCTCGCCAGGGCGCGCCGCCACGCCGCCGGAGAGCGCCGCCAGCAGGCGCTCCGCGGCCAGTTGGAACTCGACGCCGCGATCCCGCTTAGCCAGCAAGGCTAGAAACTCCAGCGCTGAGCTTTCGCCGGAGGGCGTGGCGCTGTCATCCTGTTGATATATCGGGCCCAAGGGTCCGTCCGCTTCGGTCATCTTCAGGCGGCCGTCGCCGTCTTGGAAGCGGGCGAGCATGGCCCGAGCCACTTGGTCGGCGCGGCTCTTCCAACGCGCTGCGTCGCCGTGATTGGGGCCGAGATAATCGTGGAGCGCCAGCAGCCCGAGGCCGAACCACGCATAATCCTCGACAGCGCCGGGGCGGCCCTCGGCGGCCTGGGCGTCGGTTGCGAAGCGCATCAGCCGGTCGCCTCGCCAGAGCTTGCGCCAGATCGCCTCGGCGGCCTCAGACGCGGCGGCGGCGTAGTCCGGTCGGCGGTATGCGGCGGCGGCGTCCGCCAGCGCGCGGATCATCAAGCCATTCCAGCCGGCGATGATCTTTTCATCCCGGAGCGGACGAGGCCGTTCCGTCCGCGCTCGCCTGAGCGCCTCGAGAGCGCCGTCGAGGCCTGGGGCCGTGTTGAGCGCGTCCGTTTCCATGGCGAGCGGGTGACCCGCCTCTAGCTTTGGGCCCCAATCGAGCCCAAGCGCGGCTGAAGCGGCGTCCACATCGACGCCGTCCGCGGTGAGCGCGGCGCGAAACGCGTCGCGCCGCCAGAGGTAGAACGCGCCCTCCGCCTTCTCCCCTGTTGCCGGGTCGATGCTGTCGGCGTCCTCAGCCGCGTAGAAACCGCCGCCCTCGGCCCGCATGTCCCGCAGCGCGTAGGCGATCGCGCGCTCCGCCCCGCGCCGATAGCGCGCCGCGCCGGAGATCTCCCACGCCGCCGTCAGCGTGCGGACCATTTCTCCCTGATTATACAGCATCTTTTCGAAATGTGGGACGCTCCAACCCGGGTCGACCGCGTAGCGGTGGAAGCCGCCGCCGGCGTGGTCATGCACGGCGCCCGCCAGGATCGCGTCGAGCGAGTTCAACGCCATGCGGCGGGCGTCCTCATCGCCGTTGCGGCTCCAGCGATCGAGCAGGAACTGGAGATAGACCTCGAGCGGGAACTGATGGGTCACGCCGAAGCCCCCATGGGCCTCGTTGTACTTCTCGGCCACCGCGGCTTGCGCCGCCACGTGGATCTCTGGAGTGATCTCGGCCGCGGCGTCTCGATGGGCGGCGTAGGCTCGCATGGTCTGCGACAGTTGAGCGGCGGTGGCGTCCACAGCGTCCCGCTGGGTCGCCCAGGTTTCGGCGAGGGCGATCAGCGCCCGCTCAAATTCCGCCTTCGGCAGATACATGGCGGCGTAGAAGGGCTCCCCCGCCGGCGTCATCCAGACCGAGTTGGGCCACCCGCCGCGCCCTGTCATCAGCATGGTCGCGAGCATGTAGGTCTCGTCCACGCCTGGGAGCTCTTCCCGGTCGACCTTGATGGGAATGAAGTCCCGATTGAGGGCTGCGGCGACGTCCTCCTGGTCGAAGCTCTCAGCCTCCATCACATGGCACCAATGGCAGGTGGCGTAGCCGACGGAGAGAAAGATCGGCCGACCGCTCGCCTCCGCCTCCGCCAGCGCCGCCGGCCCCCAGGGGCGCCAGTCCACGGGGTTGTGGGCGTGTTGCCGGAGGTAAGGCGACGGCTCGAGGATCAGGCGATTGAGGAATTTGGGCGCGCCGGACGCGTCTCTCCGCGCCGTTCGGGCGTCATAGCCGTCTCCCTCCGCCGCCCGTCGCGCCGCGTAAGCCTCTTGGTGCGCGCGCTGCTCCGCGGCGCTAAACGCCGCGCCCAACGGCGGTTGCGGCGCGGAAGCGCGGCCTGCGGACGCCGCCAAGATGACGGCGAACGCGATGGCTGACGATCGGAGAAGACTTGACGATCGGAAGAGACTTGGTGACGGCACCCGAGACCCCTGCGCTTAAAGTGCCGAGAAACTACCAAATCCAGGCGCTCAGGGCGGTCACGCTTTCGCGAGACCGCCAATGCTCACTCCCGGAGCAGCGCGCCGAAGCGGGTGGCGGCGTCCGTCACGATCTTCGCCGCGGCCGGGATCATATGCGGCATCGAGAAGAACGGGTGGATCATCCCCTCGCCCTCGATCACCTCCGCTCGCCCGCCGGCGGCTGTGATCCTCTTGGCGTAGTCGACGCCCTCATCATGGAGAATATCCACCTCCGCCGGCACGATGATCGCCGGGGCGAGGCCGGAGAGGTCGGGCTCCAGCAGGGGAGAGAGGCGGATGTCGTCGAGGATGGAGCGGTCCGGCATGGAATGCTGGGCGAACCACTCCACGGTTGCGATGCTGAGCAATGGATTTTCCCGCGTCGCCCAATTGGCGCGCCGCGCCTCGCTGTCGATGCCGCGGTCGACGGCCGGCACCACCGGCATTTGCGCCTTCAGCGGTAGGCCTTCATTGCGCGCCTGCACGCCGCAAAACGCCGAGAGATTGCCGCCGGCGCTGTCGCCGGTCACGCCGATGCGCGCTGGATCGACGCCGAAATCGGCGGCGTTCGCCATCACATGGCGCAGCGCGGCGAGGCAATCCTCGTGGGCCGCTGGCAGCAGATGCTCCGGCGCGAGGCGGTAGTCGATGGCGATGACGACGGCGTCGGCGTGTTTGCACAGGAAGCGGCACTGGCCGTCATGGGTGTCGAGGTCCCCGATCACAAAGCCGCCGCCATGGAAATGCACGATGCCAGGATGCGGCCCAGGGCTCGCGGGCGCGAAAGTTCGGATCGCTAAGGGGCCGGCCGGGCCGGGGATTTGGGCGTCTTTGATGGAGCCGACGTCGACATCGGCCGCCGGCGGCTGCAGCGCCTTATAGGCGGCGCGCGCCTCTTCCACGGACATTTGCTCAAAGGTCGGACCTTCGGCCAAGGCCGCGAGCAACGGACCGAAATCGGGGTGAATGCGTTCAAGAATGGATTGGGTCACAGCGTCTGTCCTCCCGGGGCGCGCGGTTGCGCCGGTTTGCGCCCTCGTTCAGCGGGGCGCGATGGGACGAGCTGTAGAAGCCGGGGCTTGGAGAGGCAAACGCCGTCTAGCGCGGGACGCGCTACTCGGCGGCGGTCCGCACAAGCGGCTCCTGCACGGCCTCGCGGCGCAGCGCCCGGGCCACGTAGTCCACAAAGGCGCGGATCTTCGGCTGCATGAAGCGGCCGGGCGGCGTGACGGCCCAAATGCCCATGGGCTCCGGCGTCGCGTCGGGTAGGATCGCGGACACCCGCCCAGCGGCGAGGCTTTCCTCAACGATGAAGTCCGGCAGCATCGCGACGCCAAGGCCCTTCTCCGCCGCAGAGAGGAGGGCCGACCCGTTATTCACCGTGAGCGAGCCGCCGGCGCGCAACGTCTTCTCCGCGCCGTTGGCGCTTACAAGACGCCAACTGCGCCCTGAGGCGAGGTAGCTGTAATGGAGGAGGGCGTGTTCGCTCAGCGTGTCGATGTCTTCGGGCGCGCCCATGCGGCTGAGATACTCGGGCGACGCCACCAGAACCGTCTCCGCCTCGCCGATCTTCCGCGCGCGCAGCGAACTGTCTTCAAGCGTACCGATGCGGATCGCCAGATCGAAGCCTTCGGAAATCAGCTCCACAAACCGATCGTCGAGGGTCACATGCGCCGTGACTTCAGGATACTCCGATAGAAAATCCGCCACGATCGGCGCGAGACGCAGCACCCCAAAGCTCTGGGGCGCTGAGATACGCAACTCACCGCGCGGCGCGCCCTGAAGAGACGCCGCGACGGCGTCCGCTTCCGACGCGTCCGCCAGAACGCGGGCGACCCGATCGTAATAGGCGAGGCCGATTTCCGTCGGGCTGACCCGCAATCAGTTAAATCACGGCGTCTGAAAGTCTTCTCATTTCGGATCATATATTTGGATGATAGACTTGCCTTGATCGTTTGATTTGGTCAGAGCGCACAAATAGCTAATGCAATGAGCTGAAAATAGACTCTCACAGGTCACAGGGCTTT
>JBCCTM010000125.1:0-8799 GCA_039198535.1 Pseudomonadota bacterium | reverse complement strand
CCACAGGTGGGGAACCGTCTGTATTTCCTAACGGATCTCGAACCAGATGCTGCGCTGCTTAAAGCGTGTCGAGCCGCGGCGGCGAACACGCATGACGAGCCCGTTCGATTTCGGCCGGTTTAAGCGAGTGACGCGATGCTCGAGAATCCCACGGGCCCTTCGCGACGTCTGCGCAGACGGGCGGGATGGCGCGCTTGAGCGTGCGGATCGCGACAATTGGAAGCGTGGTGGATACGCCCCTTACGCGCCGCGCCACGCCTTCGCCGCGAGCACAGCGTTCAAACCGCCAAAAGCGAAGGAATTTGAGAGAGCGGCTTCCGTCACGCGCTCTCGCGCGGTGTTGGGCGTGATGTCCAGATCGCACTCTGGATCGTCTTCCTGGTGATTGATCGTGGGCGCGATCACGCCGTCCCTGAGCGCCAGCACCATGGCGGCGAACTCCACCGCTCCCGCCGCGCCAATCGAGTGGCCATGCATGGATTTGGTCGACGACACCGACAGCTGACCCGCCGCCTCGCCGAAGACTTGGCGGATCGCAGCCGTCTCCGTTTTGTCATTGGCTGCGGTCGCGGTGCCGTGGGCGTTAACATAGCCGACCTCGGCGCCCGCGAGGCCTGCGTCGTCTAAAGCCGCCGCCATGGCGCGCGCGGCGCCGTCTTGGCTCGGCATCACGATATCGCCCGCATCGGCGCTCGCGCCGAAGCCGACCAGTTCACACAGGATCGTCGCGCCCCGCGCCTTGGCCCGCTCTAGGGTTTCAATCGCCAAGACGGCCGCGCCCTCGCCTTGCACCATGCCGTTGCGCGTGCGGCAAAACGGCCTGCAGGCCTCCTTAGACATCACGCGCAATCCTTCCCACGCTTTCAACACGCCAAAGGTGAGGCCGGCCTCAGCGCCGCCTGTCAGCGCGCCATCCAGAGCGCCGCTTCGGACCATCTGAAACGCCTGACCCATCGCGTGGTTCGAAGAAGCGCAGGCGGTGCTCACAACCCAAGACGGCCCTCGCAGGCCGAAGCGCATACTGAGATGGCTGGCTGGCGCATTGGCCATCAAGCGCGGCACCGTGAAAGGATGGACCCGGGGCTTCCCTTCGCGGTAGAGCGCGGCGAAATTGTCGTCGCAGGTCTCCATGCCGCCCATGGACGAGCCTAGGATGGCGCCAAACCGCGGGCTCTCGGCCTCGGTGAGGTCCAGCTCCGCCATGGCCACCGCTTCCGCACCGGCCACCAACGCCATCTGTGTGACGCGATCGCGGAGCGCGATCTCCGAGCGATTGAAATGCGCGTCGCCCTCAAAGGCCGCCTCTGCGCCGATCTTTATGGAGAGATCCGAGGTGTCGACCCGTCGCATCGCGGTGATGCCCGAACGCCCCTCGGCGAGACCGTCGAGATGGGATTTGAGCCCGACGCCGAGCGGCGAGACAACGCCCATCCCTGTGACCACGACACGGCGCTTCACGCGAGCCTCCCGGCGTCAGCCGCGCGCGGTTGAAGGCGCGCCGGCGGGGCGCTGGCTCGGACGAGAAGTCGGCCCGACCTCATCCGTGCGATTGAAGGGTGCGAGCGGCTCACGCCGAGCTCTGCTCGCGCACAAGCTTCGTGACCGCTTGGATCACCGCGCCGACCGTGGAGAGATCGAAATCCGACGCCGTTGGATCGTTGGCGTTGTAAGGGACGCTCAGGTCGAAAGTCTCTTCAATGGCGAAGACGATTTCAACGAGACCGAGACTGTCGATCCCGAGCTCTTCGGGCGTCGAGGCCAGCGTCACCGTCTGGTGCTCCACCATGGTCTGCTCAGCGACGATCTCCATGACCTTCTGCGCGATTTCCTCGTCGCTGAACGCCGCCGCTTTACCGGATTGATCGCTCATGTCGCCTTGCGCCGCCTAATTTGCGTTCCGCCGCTCAAACACCTGCGCCAGCGACGCCCCGATCCCGCTCTGGCCCGTTTAGCCGGTGCCTTCCCCCTTAGAAAGGCGTTTTTTAAGCGACTGCACGTCCGAGGCCAGACGGGGCAGACGACGTGTCGCCAAAAGGATCCGGGTGATCTCGTCACGAGGCAAGGCTGGAGAGCCTCCGTAAATTCCCCGCGCTTTCAGATTGGTAGCGACGCCGGAACTCGCCATCACCAGCGCATCGTGACCAATCCGGGTGTGGTCCGCCACGCCCACTTGGCCGCCGAGGACAACACGGTCGCCCAAAACCACGCTGCCCGCGAGGCCCACTTGGCCGCAAAGCATGCAATTCTGACCGACTTGGCAGTTGTGTCCGATCTGCACCTGATTGTCGATCTTGGCCCCGTCGCCAATCCGCGTGTCGATCACGGTGCCCCGGTCGATGGTGGCGCAGGACCCGATCTCCACATCTGCGCCGACCACCACCGCGCCGAGCGAATGGATGCGCGCCCACACGGTATTCTCTGCGCCGACGGCGATGGTCCCGCTCTGCTTGGCGGATTCGACGCTGCCGGTCTCCGGCGTGACGAAGGAAAAGCCGTCTCCGCCCACCACCGCGTTATGGTGCACCCGCGTCCGCGCTCCAATGCGCACCGCGTGGCCGATACGCACGCCTGGATGCAGCAAGACGCTTTCGCCGATCTCCGCGCCGGCTCCAACGCTCACCTGCCCACAAATGCGCGCGCCTCGACCAATGCGAGCCCCTGGACCGATCACGGTGAACGGCCCGATCCAAACATCCTCGCCGATCTCCGCGTCCTCGGCCACAGCGGCCGAGGCGTGGACGCCGGGAGCGAGATCGATCGGCGCTGCGAATAAGGTGGTCGCGCCCGCCATGGCGTAGCGTGGACGCGGCGCGAAGATCACGGCGCGCAGTCCATGGGCCCGCCAATCCGCGCCAGGCGCCATCATGGCCGCCTCGGCTTCGCCTTCTTTCAAGGCTTCGGCGTGGACATCGTCGAGCGCGAGCGCCAAATCGGCGGGGCTGGCTTCCGCCGGGTGCGAGGCGGTCTTCACTTGCAGCGTCAAATCGCCGTCGGCTTCAAACCCCAGGCTCTTCGCCACATCGCCGACCGACCACATTCCCGCGCCTCCCCTTTATTCCGACCCCAGGCTTGGAGGCTTAGCCCGCGGGCGACGCCACGCCAAGCGGTCACAGGCGGGCGTTGACTGGGGTGAGCCGATCGCAAAGCAAAGCGATCGGCGGCGGCGGTGGGACGGCCCTGAACGATCGAAATCGGCGTCCGCCGTCTATAGGCGAAAACCGGCGTTCCGCATCGCGGTGGCCATGCGGGCGTCACGCCCGTAGAGATCGGGTCGGATTTGCAGCGCGCCTTCGGCATCCACCCAAGCCGTGCGGTAAATCAGGTGCACCGGCACAGGCTGCTCCATTTGGACATGCCTCTCCCCGCGCATTCTGCGCAGTCGGTTATACTCGGCAGCCGGATCGTCTGTCTGCGCCGCGAGCAATGTTTTAGCCAGCAACGTCGGGGTCGCCACCCGGATGCAGCCATGGCTGTAGGCCCGCCGATTGCGCTTGAAGAGGCGCTTGGCGGGCGTGTCATGCAAGTACACGGCGTGCTTGTTGGGAAACATGAATTTCACATCCCCAAGGGCGTTCCGCCGTCCAGGGTCCTGCCGCATGCGAAACGGAAAGTCGTTGGGATCGACCCGCCACCAATCGACACTGAAGGGATCGACGCGGCGCCCCCGCTCAAAGATGTGGATGCCCCGCGCCTGCATGGCTCCCGGGAATTTACGCAACTCCGGCAAATACTGCTCTGTCGCGATGCTATTGGGGATGTGCCAGAATGGATTGACCACCAAATGGTTCATCTCGTCATCGAATTCAGGCGTCTGATGCCGACGGGTGCCAACCACGACGCGAGAGCGATACGTGGGCGCGCCGTCGTCGAAGATATCCACATGCAGGTCGGGGATGTTCACCAGCACCCGGCGCCCGTCCATGGGCCGATTGGCCCAACGCGCGCGCTCCATGTTCAGGGCGATCTGCTGCGCGCGGTCCTGCGCGGACACATTCAGCGCGCCGAGCGTGTTGCGCCCGGCGACGCCGTCGACCGCGAGGCCGTGGCGACGCTGAAAGCGCTTCAAGGCCGCCTCGGTGACCGCATCATGGAGCGTGTCCCCCGTCTCGGGATGCGCCGCGCGCGGCGCGGTCGGCGAGAGGTCTCCGAGCGCGATCAGCCGGGCGCGCAAACGGTCCACTTGAGGCCCACGGTCCAGGGGCCGAATGCTCCGGGGCGCGGTGGCCTCCGGGCCCCAATCCCCATTTTCAGCGATGGCGCGCAGCCCAGCGTAGATCGCGCGGAGCCGTTTATAATCGGCCGTCTGCGGCGGCAGCTTTTCCACGAGCGCCACCGGGTCATCGGCCTGTTGGGCCAGGTCCAAAAGAATGAGCGGGTCCGCCTTGGGCCGCTCTCGGTCGACATCGCGAGAGACGGAGCGCGGCCGCACGAAGCCTCCGGAGAGATCCGACGCGAGGCGCAGATAGGCGTCTGTCAGCGCAAACTCCAATTGCGCGGCGGCCTCAAAATCCATTGCCGTGGCCGTGGCCACGGCCGCTGGCTCGTCCGCCTGCTCGGCCCCAACCAACGCCGCCAGGGCCTCCTCCAAGACGCCTCCACCATAGGCCTCGACGGGCAAAGCGTGATCAGCCGCGGCTTGGAACGCCCGGAGCAATCCTTGCGCGCGCGCGGTTTCGCCGGTCGGCGCGTCGATCCACAGCGGACGCCAACCCATGGCCCAATAAAAGCGCCGGACCTCTTCTGGCGCGTTCTCGGAGGCTGACCGCAACGCTTCGCCGTAAACGGTCGGCGGCGAAACCGGGCCGACAATGGCGCGGATCTCTTCGATTCTCTCCAGGGCGCCCGGGGCGAACGCGGCGCCCGCAGAGGTCTCGCGACCCTCCGCGGCGCGGGCCGGGTTTAGACCCATGCCGAGCGCGTCGCTCGCGGGATCGGCCGATCCGTTCGGCGCGGCGGACGTCGATGGCGGCGTGGCGAGCGCCGCGACCCGCGCCTCGGTCTCGTCCGCCGGAACGCCGCGGGACGGCGGCGCGTCATAGGAGACGATCCGCGGCGCTTGGGAGCGCTCGCTCAGAACCCGCTCAGAGACTTCCGCCGCCGCGGTGATTGGAGCGGCGACGATCAGCGCCGCCATCCCGGCGGCGGCGAGGCGGCCTGCTCCGCGGGCGTCTTCACGTTCGCTCCGCGAGCGACGCTTCTCCATCTGCAGTCCCCGCATCATCACGCTTCCCCGCTCTACCTTCGACGCCGCGCTCGCGCGCTTCGCTACACTCTTTTGGGGGAAGTGGATTGCGCGGCTCCGCGGCCTGTCCCCCATGAACGCGAAACTCACGTCTCCTCAGATCCCCCGCGACGCGCCGCCGCAATAGATCGACACCTTATCTACCGATCCGGCAATGATGAATCGTGAACGGATGAAGGCGCGCGCGCGGGATCCGCGCCCGCTGCGGTCGAATGTTGCTTTAAGGTTCGTTAACACGCAACGGCGAGATGTATTCACCACTTCCCATTCGTTCACCTTTAGGGCATACCTCGTGAGCAAGGGGGATAGGATCTCGGGGCGTTGGGAGCGTCTCGGCTGTATCGTGGGGCACTGATAATGTGGAAGAACAATCGGCGGTTCCGGTCCAGCACATTAGTGAGGGACGCGGAAAACGCCCTGTCGCGGCGCGAGGTCCTTGGCTACGCGGCGGTTGGGGCGGCGGGCGCCGCGGCGGCGGTGTCGGGACCGGGCGCTCAGGCCGCGCCGAATTACCTCCGCGGATTGGGTGATTTTCGGAAACTCAATCTTGCTAATCACCGCACGGGAGAGCGGCTCAACATCATCTATTTCGCCGACGGGGCCTACATCCCGGAAGCCGTGGATGAGGTCAGCTACATCCTGAGAGATTGGCGTCGGAACGAGATCAAGCCGGTCGATACCCGCGCCATCGATATCGCCGCCGCCGTTTATCGGAAGGTCGACGCGAACGAACCCCTGCAGATTATCTCTGGCTACCGCAGCCCGGAGACAAATCAGGCGCTGCGCCGCAAAGGTCGGGGCGTTGCGAAAAATTCCTTCCACACGCGGGGCATGGCTATTGATTTGACCATGCAGTCGCGTTCCGTCAGCCAGCTTTATCGCGCTGCTATGGATCTCAAGGCCGGGGGCGTTGGTCGCTACACGCGGGCGCATTTTATCCATGTGGACAGCGGCCCAACCCGCAGCTGGGGCCGGTAAGCAACTGAAACTTCTGAGTATTTTAAGAAGGCGGCCGTCGGGTCGCCTTTTTTGGTGCGGGCGGGGACGCCCCTTTAAGGACGAACGGAGCCGTCGCCCACCACCACATATTTGAACGAGGTGAGTTGCTCCGCGCCCACCGGACCTCGGGCGTGCATGCGACCCGTGGCGATGCCGATCTCGGCCCCCATGCCGAACTCTCCGCCATCGGCGAATTGCGTCGAGGCGTTCCGCATGACAATGGCGCTGTCGACGCGCGCCGCGAACTCCGCCCAGGCGGCGTCATCCTCGCCGAGCATCGCCTCCGTATGCCCGGACGAATGGGCGTCGATATGCGCCACGGCGCCCGGCACGCCGTCGACCAACTTCACAGCGATCACAGCGTCCAGGAACTCGCGCCCGTAATCCTCGGGGCTCGCCGGACGGACGCGAGGATCCGCCGCCACGGCCGCCGCGTCGCCCCGCACAGCGCAGCCCGCCTCGATCAGAGACGACAGCAGGGGCGCGAGATGCGTCTTGGCCGCGGCCCGGTCCACGAGCAGGCACTCCGCCGCGCCGCAGATCGCCGTGCGCCGCATCTTCGCGTTGACCGTCACCGCCAGCGCCTTCTCAAGATCAGCGCTCTTGTCGACATACACGTGGCAAATCCCATCCAGATGGGCGAACACCGGTACGCGCGCGGTGCGCCTGACGCGCTCCACAAGGCTCCGCCCGCCCCGCGGCACGATCACGTCGATTTGATCGGACATGTGCTCCAGCATAGCGCCCACGGCGGCGCGGTCGGTGACGTCGACCATTTGGATCGCCGCCTCGGGCGCGCCTGCTTCCCTCAGCCCCGCCGCCATGGCCGCGTGGATCGCGCGGGCGGTGTGGAAACTGTCCGATCCGCCGCGTAGGATTACGGCGTTGCCCGATTTCACGCACAGCGCCGCCGCGTCGGCCGTCACATTCGGCCGGCTTTCATAGATCACGCCGATCACGCCCAGCGGCGTGCTCACCCGGCGGATCCGGAGCCCGCTCGGCCGCGTCCAGGCGGCCAACTCTCGACCAACCGGATCAGGCTGGGCGGCGATGGAGCGCACCGCCTCGGCGGTTTCGGCCAAACGGTCGGCGTCAAAGCGGAGGCGATCGATCATCGCCGCCGGCGCGCCGTTGGCGGACGCCGCCGCCAGGTCCCGCCCATTCGCGGCGACAATATCCGGCTCCCGCGCCAACAGAGCGGCGGCGGCGGCGTCGAGACCCATCGCCTTCTCCCGGCCGCCCATCAGGGCCAACGCCCGCGCGGCCTCCCGCGCGGCGGCCCCCATCGCCCGCATCTGCGCGAGCATCGACGCGCCGCCCTCGGCGTCGGCCGCTGCTTCGCTCGCCTCCGTTCCGTCCCCGGTCATTGCCCTGCGATCCCTCTGATAACGCCCATATTTCCCGAAGGCCCCTATTCCCCAAACGCCATATCGTCCCGATGCGCAAGCGGCCCACGCCCTGGATAGCCGAGGGCGGCGCCGATTTCGGACATCTGCAGCCCAATCATCGCCCGCGCCTCCTCCGCCGAATACGCCGCCAAGGCCGTGGCCACGGTTTTGCCAGAGACGGTCTCGATCAGCACCGGGTCACCCCGGTCAAAGGTCCCCTCCGCCGCCCGCAGCCCCGCCGGCAGCAATGAACGCCCCGCGCGCAACGCCGCCGCGGCGCCGTTATCCACCAGCAGCCGTCCCTGCGGCTTCATCCCACTAATCCAGGCCTTGCGCGCCGCTTGTGGCGTCTTCGCGGCCAAAAACCATGTCGCCGGCGCGCCGTCCCGGAGCGCCCGCACCGGCCGGTTGGGATCATGGGGCGGGGCCGGCGCGCCGCGGGCGATGGCCATCGTGCAGCCCGCGCCCATGGCCAGCTTGGCGGCTTGCAACTTCGTGACCATGCCGCCTCGGGCGGTCGGCCCGCCCGCTCCGCCGGCCATGGCCTCCAATTCGGGCGTCAGCGCAGACACCTCCTCGATTCGACGCGCTTTCGGATCGCTGCGCGGATCGGCGCTGTAGAGCCCGTCCACGTCCGACAAGAGCAGCAATCGATCCGCGTCCACCATGGCCGCCGCCCGCGCCGCCAACCGATCATTATCGCCATACCGGATCTCATCGGTGGCGACGGTGTCATTCTCATTGATGATGGGCGTGACGCCCAGCGCCAGCAGCGTCTTCAAGGTCGCCGTGGCGTTCAAATAGCGTCGGCGATCTTGCGTATCGGCCAAGGTGAAGAGCACCTGCCCCGCCCGGCCGCCCCGCGCATCCAGCGCCTCAGCATAGGCGCGGGCCAACTCCACTTGCCCCACCGCCGCCGCTGCTTGCGCCTGCTCTAGCGACAGCGCCTCGCCCGCCCCTGGAGAGACGCCGAGCATGCGCCGCCCGAGCGCGATGGCCCCAGAAGAGACCAACACCACATCCGCTCCCGCCGCGCGAAGCTCCGCCACGTCGTCGGCCAACCCGTTGAGCCACTCCGCCTTTAGCCCCGCCTCCGGGTCGACCAGCAGCGCCGAGCCGATCTTGACGACCACCCGCCGCGCGCCCTCAAGCCGCGAGCCGCCGGGCAGT
>JBCCTM010000124.1:0-8807 GCA_039198535.1 Pseudomonadota bacterium | reverse complement strand
GCCTCGGAGATGCGCAGCCCCGCGCCCCAAAGCAGCGTCGCCAGGGCGACATCCCGGGCCGCGACCCATTCCGGCTCCGCCGCCAGCGCCTCGCCGCCTCCGCGCCCCAGCTCAACCAGCAAGGCGTGGGCGTCGGCTTCTGAAACCGGACGGGGCTTCGAGGCCGGCGCGCGCGGCCCTTTCACCCGCGCCAGCTCCGGATCGTCGGCCCCGCCTCGCCGCCAGGTTCGGTAGCGCCGCAGCGCCGTGAGCGCGCGGCGGATGCTGCGAGGGTTCGCGCCCTCGGCCCGGCGCGCCGCCAGCCAACCGCGGATCAAGGCCGCGTCGGCCATGGCGGCGCGATCCGACTCAGCCGGCACGCCGCCGCCGATATATCGAAGAAAGCTCTTCAGATCAGAGAGATAGGCGGACACCGTCGCCTCGGCGCAGCCCTCTTCGATCGCCAACGCGCGGGCGAAGGCCGCTAGGACCGGATCGTCGAGCGTTTCCCCGCGCGCGCTCAGCGCCGAAGCCTTTCCTGCGCCGCCGCCCGACCCCGACGCAGCGCGCTGTCTTGCGCCCGGATCAGCCGTTCGACAACGGCGCCCACGAAGCTCAACACCTCCGGCAGGCCGCCCACATGCAGCTGATCCGGCTCGGCCACGGCGAACATGAGCGCCGCCGGGCCGCGATCGGCTCCGAGATCAAGCGTGATCACCGCGACGCCGCCCAGCCCCTTCGCGGCGGGACCGAACGCGCGACTGTCCTCGGCCGTCATGGGGCGGAGCGACATCGCCATGGCCGCCACTGCGGGATCGCCCGCGCCGCTCGGCCCCGGTCGATCCGGGCCCTTCGCGCTTTTGATCGGTCGCGGGCTCCGAGCCGGCGCGCACCGCTCAAGCAGTTCCGCGGGGACCACCCGCGCCGCGCCGCCGCGGCGGCCTGAAGAGAGGCAGAGCCGGGCCGCGTCGACGCGGAGCACCTCCGGCAGCTTATCTCGGATCCGCTCCGCCAATCGCCCCACGCCGCTGCATTCGAGCAGCGTCAGCACCGCGCCATGGGTCTGCGCCATATCGCTGAGGCTGTCATAGGCGGCCTCCACAACGTCATGATGGGCCTCTTGAAGGGCGGAGAGACGCTGCTCGAGCCGGGCGATCAACGCGCCGCGGAGATCGACGACCCGACGCGCCTCCGTCGCTTCCCGGCTCAGAAGCGCGCGCATGATTTCCGGGTCCTCGAGAATGACTTCAGGCGCGCCCATCACCCACTCCCGGAGCGCGTCGCGGGACGGAGGCCCGTACAGCCCGTCTGACACGCCCCCCGTCACGGAAGACCGCTCAAGCTGACCTGCGTGGCGCCGTCATGTTTGCAAGTCCGCGCCATCGCGCCCCCAAAATCTGTTCCGCGCGCCAAACCCGCTCAGCGGCGCTACAAAATGGACTGTTTCGTCTTGGCCCAATCCGCCAAAAACACCTCCAGCCCTTTTGCGGTCAAAGGATGTTCTACCAGCTTTTTCAGCACGTTAGGTGGCAAAGTCGCCACATCAGCGCCGATCTTCGCGCATTCATGCACGTGGTTCACCGTGCGGATCGAAGCGGCCAAGATCTCTGTCTTGAAGTCGTAATTGTCGTAGATCTCGCGAATGTCGGAGATCAGCTCCAACCCGTCGAGGCCGATATCGTCGAGCCGACCGATGAAAGGCGAGATGAAGCTCGCGCCGGCCTTCGCCGCCAACAACGCTTGATTGGCGCTGAAGCAGAGGGTCACATTCACCATGCGGCCCTCATCGGCCAAGGTGCGGCAGGCGCGGAGACCATCCCAGGTGAGCGGCGCCTTCACGCAAACATTGGGCGCGATTTGGCAGAGCGAACGGCCTTCGGCGATCATCCCCTCGGCGTCCGTGGCCGCCACCTCGGCGCTGACCGGGCCGGGCGTCAGGTCGCAGATCTCGGCGATCACCTCGCGGAAGTCCCGGCCCGATTTCGCCACGAGGCTGGGATTTGTAGTCACCCCATCCACCAGGCCGCTCGCCGCCAGCTCGCGTATCTCGCTTGTCTCAGCCGTATCGATGAAGAACTTCATGTCGCCACGCCTCTATCCGCCGTTCCGCGCTATGACGCCGGACCCTGCGCATTCCGCAGGCGAGGCGGCGCGGGGCCGCCCGATCGCGTCAGTCCCGACCGCGTCGGGGCTCTGTCTAGACCGCGTTCGACAAGGACGCCAAGAGTAGATCGGGTGTTGAGCGGGAGTTAAGTGTATTATGGAGGTTAAGACCGATCTTTTCGGCGCGCCCATAGTTGACGCTAATGATGAAGCGGCGCGGGCGAAACAACTCGACGTTGAATACACGCGGGTGGCGATCTCTCCGGCCGCGCCCATTGAGGGCCCACTCGACTACTTAACCGCGCCCGCCGCCGCCCCTGAGGAGAGCTTACGCCCTGGCGATTATGTGGTGACCCCGCTCGGCGGTCGCGAAATTTTAGGCGTGGTCTGGGGGCCCGGCGCGGCCGATCCGCCCCTGACCGCCTCCGGCAAGCCGGTGCGGCTGAAGACGGTCTCCCGGCGTTTGGATCTGCCGCCCATGTCTGAGGCGGATCGGCGTTTTCTGGAGCGCGCCGCCGCCTACACCATGACGCCGCTGGGCGAGATGACCCGTCTCGCCACCCGCGCGCCCAAACTCGATGAGCCCGCGCCCACCCGCGTGGCCCTGAGGCGGGGCGACGCCCTCGATCCGCCCGCCACGGCCCCCCGGCGGAAAGCTCTGGCGCAATTTGAGGCGGGTGCGGCGGGCCGCTCGGATTTCATACTCGCGCCGAAAACCCTGGCCGAACGGGCCGGCGTGGGTTCCGCCGTGATCAAAGCGCTGGTCTCCGGCGGCCATCTCCGGGAGGTCGCCGCGCCGAAGGATCCGAGCTACGGCCGGTTTGACCCGGACCCGGCGCGCCGCGGCGAGCGGCCCCTGTCAGACGCGCAGGCGGCGGCCGCGGCGCGCGCGTCTGACTTGGTGGCCTCGCGTCGCTTCGGCGTGGCGCTGGTCCACGGGGTCACCGGCTCGGGCAAAACGGAGGCGTATCTGGAGGCGGTGGCCGAATGTTTGCGGCATGGGCGCCAAGCGCTGGTGCTGCTGCCGGAGATCGCTCTGACGGAGGCGTTTCTCGGCCGGTTCGAGGAGCGCTTCGGCGCGCGCCCCGCCGAATGGCACTCCGCCGCATCCGGCGTCGAGCGTCGGCGTTGCTGGCGGGCGGCCGCGGCCGGGACGGCCCCGGTTGTGGTGGGGGCCCGCTCAGCTCTCTATCTGCCCTTCCGCGATCTCGGGCTCATCGTCGTCGATGAGGAGCATGATGGCGGCTACAAGCAGGAGGACGGCGCGATCTACCACGCGCGGGACATGGCCGTGCTCCGCGCGCAATGCTCTGACGCGACGGCGCTCCTCTGCTCAGCGACCCCTTCCCTCGAGAGTTGGGCCAACACCGAGGCGGGGCGGTATGAGCGGGTCTCCCTGCCTGCGCGCTTCGGCCTTGCGGTGGAGCCCGACATCCGAGCCGTGGACCTGCGCGTGGACAAACCTGAGCGCGGCCAATGGCTCTCGCCGCCTTTGATCGAAGCGGTCACCGAGACCCTCGCCCGCGGCGAGCAGGCGCTGTTGTTCCTCAATAGGCGAGGCTATGCGCCGCTCACCCTCTGCCGCTCCTGCGGCGCGCGCTTTGGGTGCCCCCATTGCGACGCTTGGCTGGTGAGCCACCGCTTCACCGGTAAACTGCAATGCCATCTGTGCGGGTATACCGAGAGCGAGCCCAAGAGCTGTCGGGAGTGCGGATCAGACGATTTGGCCGCTTGCGGCCCCGGGGTCGAGCGGCTGGCCGAGGAGGCGGCGGCGCGCTTTCCGGACGCGAAGTTGGCGCTGCTCTCCTCTGACCTCGCTCCGAACACGGCGGAGTTGAAAGAACGCATCAAAGCGATCGAGGCGGGAGAACCGCAGATCGTGATCGGCACGCAAATCGTCGCCAAGGGCCACAACTTTCCGAAGCTCACCCTGGTGGGCGTGGTCGACGCGGATCTCGGCCTGCAAGGCGGGGATTTTCGCGCCTCGGAGCGGACCTTCCAATTGCTTCGTCAGGTGGCGGGCCGGGCGGGCCGGGCGGATCGGCCTGGGCGCGCGCTGTTGCAGACCGTGGCGCCGGAGCAGCCGGTGATGGAGCGGCTGATCGACGGAGATGAGCGCGGCTTTCTGGCGTATCTCGCCGCCGAGCGCCAAGCCGCGGGCGCGCCCCCCTATGGTCGCTATCTCGCGGTGATTTTCAGCGGGCCTGACGAGGGAAAAGTCTGGGAAATCGCCAATCTTTTCACACGGGAAGCGCAGCCGATGCGCGAGATCGGCGCGGAATTGCTCGGCCCCGCCCCCGCGCCGATCCCGCGGATCCGCGGCAAAGCCCGGGTGCGGCTGCTGGTGAAGGCCGCCAAAACGGCGCCGATCCAGGCCGCCGCCAAGGCCTGGTCCGCGCGGGTGAAAAAGCGCGGCGGCGTGCGTGTTGTCTTTGATGTGGACCCACAGAGCTTTCTCTGACGCCGCCGCTGCGGTCGCTCCGCCGAAGCTTCAGCAAACGCCCTGGCGACAAGGCCCGCGGACTGCGTCACTTGGCGCGCCAAGTCAGCAATTGGCGCATCGCTCCGCACCGCCTTTCGAATTTCATCTGTGCGAAGCGTAAGATACTGCCGGATATGGTGTTTTCGCGCCGACAATGCATCTTTGCGCCATCTGCATTTTCTTGCCGAAAGGGTGCGCGCTTCTGCATATCTGGCGCGCAGTTGCACGCGTCGTACCCCTATGCTACCGCACCAGCGATTTTGAGGGGCTGCGGCGGTCTTCCGTCGGCTGAGGCGTTCATTTTCGGGCAGAAGTCTCCGCGCGCCGCGGTGATATGAACGGAGAGAGCGCGCCTGACGGATCCCGGCGGCGGCGGCCCTTTTCCGGTCCGTTACGCGCCGCGGAGGCGGCGGCGACTTCAACCCATGCGGCGATGATCCAGCCGCCCTCGCCGCACCCTAAGGGCGACGGCGCAAGGGCGCTTCTGGTGAGCAGCGGGCGGAGCGGGAGCGGGTTTTGGCGGAAATGCGAGGGATCGTCGCCGGCGTCGCCGGACGCTATGCGCGGGCTCTATTCGAGTTGGCCGAGGAGGCGAAGGCGACGGATGCGATCCGAAAGGACGCCGACGCGCTCAAGACGGCGATCGACGGGTCGGACGATCTAAAAAGGGCCCTCAGCGACCCTTCGATTGCTCGGGACGCGCTTGGCGCGGCCATGGCGAAGCTCGCGGAGCAGCTCAAACTGCAGCCGCTGACTGCGAAGTTCCTGGGGTTGATGGCGAGCAAACGCCGCCTGCCGGAATTGCAACGGGCCCTCGCCGGCTTTGAGGCGTTGGTGGCGGACGCGCGGGGCGAAGCGACCGCCCGGGTGATGTCCGCCACCGATCTCACCGAGGCGCAGATGAAAGATCTCGGTAAGGCGCTCTCAAAGATCGCGGGCGGGAAGAAAGTTCACATGATGACGGAGGTCGACCCCGATTTGATCGGCGGCCTCGTGGTTCAGCTGGGCAGCACGATGATCGACGCCTCGATCCGCTCGAAACTCGCCAGCGTGCAGCAAGCAATGAAAGAGGCCGGACAATGAGCATCCAGGCGGCGGAAATCTCCGCGATCCTGAAGGAGCAGATTGAGAATTTCGGCGGGGCGGCGGAAGTCGCGGAGGTCGGCCAAGTGCTTTCCGTCGGCGACGGCATCGCCCGCGTCTACGGCCTCGACGGCGTCCAGGCCGGCGAGATGGTCGAGTTTCCGGGCGGCGTGATGGGCATGGCGCTGAACCTCGAGGCCGACAATGTGGGCGTCGTGATCTTCGGCGAAGACAAGGGCATCAAAGAAGGCGACACGGTCAAACGGACGCAATCGATCGTCGACGTACCCGTGGGTAAAGGCCTGCTCGGCCGCGTGGTGGACGCCCTCGGCAACCCCATCGACGGCAAGGGCCCCATTGAGGCGACGGATCGGCGTCGGGCGGATCTGAAGGCGCCGGGCATCATTCCGCGCAAATCGGTGCATGAGCCCATGGCCACGGGCCTCAAAGCCATCGACGCGCTGATCCCGATCGGCCGCGGCCAGCGGGAGTTGATTATCGGCGACCGCCAAACCGGCAAGACCGCCGTGGCGCTCGACGCGATCCTAAACCAGAAGAACTACAACGATGGCGCGGGCGACGATGAGCACAAGAAGCTCTACTGCGTCTATGTCGCCGTTGGGCAAAAGCGCTCGACGGTGGCGCAGCTCGTCAAGAAGCTCGAAGAAACCGGCGCGATGGAATATTCCGTCGTCGTCGCGGCCACAGCCTCAGAGCCCGCCCCGCTGCAGTATCTCGCGCCTTACTCGGGTTGCTCGATGGCGGAGTATTTCCGCGACAATGGCATGCACGCGCTGATCATTTACGATGATCTGTCGAAGCAGGCGGTGGCTTACCGCCAGATGTCGCTGCTGCTGCGTCGTCCGCCGGGTCGCGAGGCCTAGCCGGGAGACGTGTTCTACCTCCACTCGCGTCTGCTCGAGCGCGCGGCGAAGATGAACGACGATGAGGGCGCAGGCTCCATGACGGCGCTGCCGATCATCGAAACCCAGGCCGGCGACGTCTCCGCCTACATCCCCACCAACGTGATCTCGATCACCGATGGGCAGATCTTCCTGGAGACCGACCTGTTCTTCCAGGGCATCCGACCGGCGGTGAATGTGGGCCTCTCGGTGAGCCGCGTGGGCTCGTCCGCGCAGACCAAGGCGATGAAATCCGTGGCGGGCTCGATCAAGCTGGAACTCGCCCAGTATCGCGAGATGGCGGCCTTCGCGCAATTCGGCTCGGACCTCGACGCGTCGACGCAAAAGCTGCTGAACCGCGGCGCGCGGCTGACGGAGCTGCTCAAGCAGCCGCAATACGCGCCGCTCACCAATGCGGAGCAGGTCTGCGTGATCTACGCCGGCACGGAAGGCTTCCTCGACGACGTGGATACGCGAAAGGTCACAGCCTTCGAGCAGGGGCTGCTGCAGCATCTCCGCACAAGCCACAAGGCGCTGCTCGACGACATCCGCGACAATGATCAGAAGGTGGCGGGCGATTTGGCCGACAAGATCAAAGCCGCCATCAAAGAGTACGCGGACACTTTCGCGGGCTGAGGCCGCGCATCTGACAACCGGAATGGGATGGGCGGATGCCAAGCCTTAAGGATCTGAAAAAGCGGATCGAAAGCGTCAAGTCGACGCGTAAGATCACCAGCGCCATGAAGATGGTGGCCGCCGCCAAATTGCGCCGCGCGCAGGATTCGGCGGAGGCCGCGCGCCCCTTTGCGGAGCGCATGGAGGATGTGGTCGGCAACCTCGCCGCCTCCGCCAAGGACAGCCCCACCGCGCCCATGCTGCTGAAAGGCACCGGCAAGGATGAGGTGCATCTCTTGGTCGTGGCGACCGCCGAGCGCGGCCTCTGCGGCGGCTTCAACAGCTCCATCGTCAAACTGGCGCGGGAGCATATTCGCCGACTGGAAGAGCAGCGGAAGACGGTGAAGATCCTCACCGTCGGCAAGAAAGGCCGCGAACAATTGCTCCGGGAGCATCGGAGTAAGATGGTCGAGCATGTGGACCTCTCGGACGTGAAGCGGCTCTCCTATGCGGATGCGGGGCCGATCGGCGAGAAAGTGCTCAGCATGTACGCGGCGGGCGAGTTTGACGTGGCCACGTTGTTCTTCAACCGCTTCAAATCGGTGATCAGCCAAATCCCCACGGCGCTGCAGCTCGCGCCGGTGGACACGTCGAACGCCGCCGCGCCCGCGCCCACGGACGGGGCAAGCGCCTCCTACATCTACGAGCCGGAGGAAGAAGAAATCCTCGCGGATCTGCTGCCGAAATCCGTCACCGTCCAGGTGTTCCGCGCGCTGCTGGAGAACGCGGCCTCAGAGCAGGGCGCGCGGATGGCGGCCATGGACAACGCCACGCGGAACGCGGGCGAGATGATCAAAAAGCTGACGTTGCAATACAACCGCTCGCGTCAGGCGGCGATCACCAAAGAACTCATCGAGATCATTTCCGGCGCCGAGGCGCTCTAGGCGCCCGGAGCGCAGACACAGATTTGGAGACCGAAATGGCGAACACCGTCGGCAAAATCACCCAGGTCATCGGCGCCGTTGTCGACGTGCAGTTCGACGACCATCTGCCGGAAATCCTGAACGCGCTGGAGACCGACAACCAGGGCCAGCGGCTGGTGTTGGAGGTGGCGCAGCATCTGGGTGAAAGCTCGGTCCGCGCCATCGCAATGGACAGCACCGAGGGCTTGGTCCGCGGGCAGACGGTGACGGACACCGGCGCCGCCATCGCCGTGCCGGTGGGCGACGCCACGCTGGGCCGGATCCTGAATGTTGTCGGCGCGCCCATCGACGAAAAAGGGCCGGTGGAGAGCAATGAGACCCGCGTGATCCATCAACCCGCGCCCGAGTTCATCGCGCAGTCGACGGACTCAGAGGTGCTGGTCACCGGCATCAAGGTGGTGGATCTGCTGGCGCCCTATGCGAAGGGCGGCAAGATCGGTCTGTTCGGCGGCGCGGGCGTCGGCAAGACGGTGCTGATCCAGGAGTTGATCAACAACATCGCCAAGGTGCACTCCGGCTATTCCGTGTTCGCCGGGGTCGGCGAGCGCACCCGCGAGGGTAATGACCTTTATTACGAATTCATCGAATCGGGCGTCATCAACGCCGATGATTTGACCCAGTCTAAAGTGGCCCTGGTGTTCGGCCAGATGAACACCAGGG
>JBCCTM010000123.1:0-8826 GCA_039198535.1 Pseudomonadota bacterium | reverse complement strand
GGCGTAAAGCAGCACCCGCCAGCCGCCTTCATGGACGCCGAGCGGCGAGAGGATCTTGATGAGCACGGCGGCGAGCAACCAGAGCGCCGCCCCAAGGCCGATCAGGATAGCGATTTGACCGCGGTTGAGGGTGAGGCTCGTTTGCATTGCGGGATCCTCCAAAGGGGGGCTTTCGAAACAGGGATGTTGCGCTAGAGAGAGACGCGGTGGGGTCATGGTGGCAATTACCTTGGAGGTAAGCGTGTGCGCTCACAGACGGTTTTGATCGGCGCATGAACGCGCCGAACAACGCGTTTGGACAGATGATGCGCAGTTGGCGGGAGCGGCGTCGGCTGAGCCAATTGGAGTTGGCCATGCGGGCGCAGGTCTCCTCCAGACATCTGTCATTTTTGGAGACCGGCCGCTCGCGCCCGAGCCGCGACATGGTGCTCAGGATCGCGTCCGAACTCGATGTGCCTTTGGCGGAGCGGAACGCTTGGCTCGTCGCCGCGGGCCATGCCCCGGTGTTTGAGCGCCGCGCGGCGGATGACGGGGCGACGGAGGCCGCGCGCCTCGCCGTCGACTGGATGGTCGACCGGCATGACCCCTATCCCGCGCTGGCGATCGACCGCCATTGGCGCCTGATGCGGCTGAATGAAACGGCGGAAGGGTTGCTGTCGATCTTCGGCCTGGCGATCGGCGACAGCTTGCTCGACGCCATGACCAGCGAGGCGATGGCGGGCGTGTTGCTGAACCGGCTCGACGTGCTGGAGCATGCGCGCCGCCGGCTGGGCGAGCAGCTTTCCTATTACGGTGAGGACGCCGTGCTGAGCGCCGCGCTCGGCCGCATCGACGCGGTGCTCGAGGCGGCCGCGCCCGGAGACGCGCGCGATGCGGTGGCGCAGCTCGGGCCGTTCGTCACCGCGCGCTACGCATTGGGCGACACAGAACTGGCCCTTCTGACGACCTTGACCCACTTCCAGGGGGCGCAGGACATCGCGCTCTCGGAGTTGCGTGTTGAGCTGATGTTTCCCGCCGACGAGGCGTCCAGGAAATTCCTAGAGGGACGCTCGTGATCGGCGGCGCGCGCTCGGTGGATGGATCGGGTCCGACGCGCCGCCGCGGTCAACGCGCAGCGCGCCCCGTGGCGAGGCTCGGGCTTTTCAGTTTGAGACTTCTCAGTTTGAGACAAAGTTAGGCGGCGCGTTGCGCCACTTGTCTCCATCTAGCCCGTATTGATAGCCGAACTCGTAGAGCGCCTCCATGTAGGCGGGGTCAAACGCTTCGCTGGGTTCAAGGACAAAGGTTTCCGGAATCCAGACCGCGTTGAAATCGACGCCGTCTCGCTCGGTGATGGCGAAGATCTTATAGAGATCGCCGCCTCCAGACCCGCTGATCAAGCTGCTCGCGGCGCGGCCGGCGATGGACAGGACCCCAAGATCGACGGGCTGATAGGGTTTTCTCAGGGAGTTATTGATGATGGCGTAGAGGGTCCGGTCGATCTTGACGCCAATGGCCGCGTCGACCTCGCTGAGCGGCAATTCCGGGCTGAACAGCATCACCTGCGCCGTCGCCCCGCCATCCACATGGAGCTCGTCGACCGATTGGCCCGCCGCGGTCACTGTCGGGATCACCACGGGCGGGAACACGGCCGGAACCGCAGAGGACGCCCGCACCACCGAGCGCACCAGCTTGCCCGCATTGGGATGGCCGCTTGAGGCGATCGCAGTCAGATCCCAGATCACCGGGCGCGCCGCGTCAAGATTGGTGGTGCCCACCAGCAGGACGCGCCCTTTGGCCGCCTCCTCCGCCAGCTCCGCCACCACATCATCGTTGATGTATTGATCGATCAGCCCGTTATAGCCGCTCGCGTCGGAGATCGACGGCGCGCCGCGGAGCGCGGAGAACAGCGCGGGCTCCAGCAACTCAGACGTGTCGTAATGGGTGTAGAATTTCCGAAGCTGCGGGTCGTATTTCGGCCCCAGGAACGCGAACAGGCCGACAATCGCGCCCGTGCTCACCCCGGTGACCACGTCAAAATTCGGCCGGTCGCCGCGTTCGGTCCATCCCGCCAGCAAGCCTGCGCCGAACGCGCCGTCCGCGCCGCCGCCGGACAAGGTGAGGATGGTCTCTCGGATCGGGCCGCCTTTGGCGATCTGGGGCCCATGCATCCTGCCGGTTCGCTGGATCTCCGCGGCGAGGATAGCCTGGGCGGCGGCTGGGTTGATGCTGTCGCCCCAGGCTCGGATGTTGGGCACCCCGTAGGGCGCGCCGCGGTCGATATCTTGCTCCGTGATCGGCGTTCTCGTCAGGCTGACGCAGCCCGCCAGTGAAAGAGCCACGCTGGCCGTGATCGTTGCGCGCAGCGCGCGAGTGAGGCGTCCGCCGTCACGCTCGCGCGAGCCCCGTCGCCCAAACCTATCCATCGCTCGTCCCCTGCTCCTGAGCCCGCAAGCGTTCACAACATTGGCCGGAGGCTAACGCTCGGCGCGCTCATCCGCAAAGCGGCATGTGGACCGGGCGGCCGGGGTCCATCAGCGGGTCAAATCGGCTTTGATCCGGTCAAGACGCTTCATCGAGGCAGATTCAGCTGCCACGAGACCCCAAAGCGATCTTCGACCCAACTGAAGGCCGCGCTGAACCCGTAATCGTCCAGCGGCATCAGGATCCGACCGCCTTCCGACAGCGCGGCCAGGGCCCGCTCCAATTCGTCGCGGCTGGTCATGTCGAGGAAAAGAGACATCGACGGCGTGAAGCTGAAATCGTGGACCGGCGGGCTGTTGAATAGGCGCAGCTGATGCCCGGCGAAGGAGATCCGGGCGAGCTTCAAGGCCCCGGAGGCCACGGCCTCTTCGGGGCCATAGCGCTCGATATCTTCAACGACAAACGCATCAAAAATGGCCGCATAGGCGTCCAGCGCCGCTTCGGCGTCGCCTTGGAACATCAGGTAAGTCGAAACCGCGGTCATGACGGCCCTCCCCAAGATCGCGCGGCGCAGGTCGCCGCCGTCGGGAGCATGCGGCGGGCAAGGGCGCGGGGGCCAGGGAGGAGCCCGTCCGCGGCGATGCGTCGCGTGCGGCGACCGGGGCGCCGCGCCGCGCTGGCCGCCCATCGCGAACGCCGCGTGGGGGTCTCAATGGCCCCGACGCGGCGTATCTTCGTCCCGTGTCGAGCGGGGTTACGCCGCCGCCACGCCGCCGCGGGCGCTCAGATTGTGACCGGTCTCCGCGATATGTTCAGCGGTGCGGTGGGCGAGGGCCATCACCGACCACATCGGGTTGGTCCCGCTCGCCGTGGGAAAGCCGCTGGCGTCGCCGATCCACACGCCGGGCGTGTCGTGCAGCTCGCCCCTGGCGTCGGCCACCGAGGTCGCCGGATCCGCGCCCATGCGGCAGGTGCCCATCTGATGCGCGCTGAACACCGGGATGCCGCCATAGCCCAGCGGGATCTGCTTCACCCTGTCGATATAGGCGTCGAGATCCTCGCCGAGGCGCCAACGCGGCGCGTCCCCGAGCAGAATGATCTCCTCTGCGCCCGCCGTCGCCAGCAACCGGATCACCGAAGCGACGCCGAGCCGCATGGTCTCGAGATCCTCCTCATTCGTCATCGTGTAGTAGAACTGGCCCTCGCCGTCGTCGTTGAGCGCCACATGGCCGTCGCCGCCATGCCCGCGGATCCGGGCGATGTAAGGCCCCGCCCGCCGCATCTTCTCGGCCATCTCCTTATGCGCCGCGCCGCCTTCCCAGTTGAGGGCGCTGGCGAACAGGCCGGGCATGAAGTTGGCCCCCTCGAGGCGGAAGCCGTGTTCCATCTCCCGCTCGAAATGGTCCACGAGAAAAGTGTGCGGCGCGCCCCACCAGGGCTTGAGCTCCTCATCAAACACGCCGAGCGCGACCACCGCCGGATGCACCAGCAGATTACGGCCCACCTGCGGGCCGCCGATGCCGGAGCGGAGCAGGATCGCTGGGCTCTCAAAGGAGCCCGCGGCGACCACCACCCGAGGCGCGCGGACCGTCACATCGCAGCGCCGCCCCGTGGCCGGATCGGTATAGGCCGCCGCGACGCCAGCGGCGCGGCCGTCTTCGGTCAGCACCGTGTCCACGCGCGTGTTCACCAGGATGCGCGCGCCCGCCTCGAACGCGTCGCGCAGATACGTGACCGCGGTGGACTGCTTGGAGCCCGTCTGGTCGCCAAAGCCGATGAAGCCCGCGCGCTCCGGATCATGCTTTGCCCTGTCCACGTTGCGCTGGGTGATCTGCCAGCCCCAGCCGAGCTTATCCGCGGCGACGCGCAGCCGATCGAAGAACGGGTTCGTCTCGGAACAATCGGCGTTGATGCCAAGCCGCTCGGAGATGGCGTCCAGATGGCGGTCGAAATCGCCTTGGACGTCCTCAAGACCGGCCGCCGCCCATTCGTCCCGCACCACCTGGGGCGTGCGGAGGCAGTTGGTCCAATTGATCTGCGAGCCGCCGCCCAGGCCCGCGCCGGCCATGGCGCTGAGATTGAGGTCGGCCGAGGTCTGCGGCCCCCCGCGCCAATAGCTCTGTTTAAAAGCGGCCATCTCCAACATGTTGAAATCGGCCTCATTGCAGTAATTACCCGCTTCGATCACCACAACATTCAAGCCGCGCGTCGCCAATGCGCCGGCGATCACGCCGCCGCCGCTGCCGGAGCCGATCACCGCCACATCCGCCTCAAGCGCCATGGCGTCGCCTTCAGGGATCAGCGGCGTGATGGGCTTTGGGGTGGCGGGCGGCGCGGACCGCGGCCCGGGGTACCCCATGCCTGCCCAGAGCGGGTTGGCGCCGCCCCGGGCGTCCGGCGCGCCAAAGGTGACGAACAAGATCAGATTGATCAGCCCTGTCAGCTCCGCTTGGGCGACCGGATCCTCTGCGGAGGCGGCGCGGATGACGCCCTCGCGCCCCGCTTGGTCCAGCTCGGCGAAGCCCGCGCCGGCCAAAACGTCGAGACGCGCCAGCAGGGCGTCGCGCTGCGCCTCCGGCATCTCAAGCAGCGCTCCCTCGATGAGAAGCGGCGCGCCGAGGTCGCTGGCGGAGGTGGCCCAGTAGCCGTCCGGGTCGTCGTCTTTCGAGATCGCCGGCGTCACCGTGTCCGCCAAGGTCGTCAAAATGCGGCGTTGGGTGTCGCTCAAGCGGGCCGTGGTCAATGTCGCCTCCCATGGTGTTTTCGTTCGTCCAAGAAATGCGTCCCCCATGGGGGAAGACCAGGCGTGCGCGCCGCCTCTGCCGCTCGCGCCTTCGCTTTTTGAGCAGATTTCGCATTGTGGCCGCGGCCGATCCGTGGTCCGGAAAGCGAGCGCCGCCGCACAGCCGCTCGGATGGGTCGATCCCCGTGAGGATCGACATGGAAGGGACCAATGCGGGCTTGGCGGCAGCTGGCGAAAGACCGGCGTGAAAGAAAGGGAGGAGATCATGCGGCAGATCGGCCATTACATCGGCGGCAAGCGGGTCGAGGGCGGCGGTCGACGCGTCGACGTGTTTGATCCCCACACGGGCGAGCCCCAGGCCCAGGTCGCCTTGGCCAGCGCCGATGAGTTGCGCGCGGCGGTGGATGTGGCGGCGGCGGCGCAGCGCGACTGGGCCGCGCAAAACCCGCAGAAACGCGCCCGGGTGATGTTTAAATTTCTAGAGCTGATCCAAGGCGAGATGGACGAGTTGGCGCGCTTGCTGTCCTCCGAGCATGGCAAGACCATCCCCGACGCCAAGGGAGACATCCAACGCGGCGTCGAAGTGGTCGAATTCGCCTGCGGCATCCCGCATCTTCTCAAAGGCGAGTTCACCGAAGGGGCCGGGCCGGGCATCGACATGTACTCCATGCGCCAGCCCCTGGGCGTTGTGGCCGGGATCACCCCGTTCAATTTCCCCGCCATGATCCCGCTCTGGAAAGCGGCGCCCGCCCTCGCCTGCGGCAACGCCATGATCCTGAAACCCTCTGAACGCGATCCGTCTGTGCCCATGCGCATCGCCGAGCTGTTCACAGAGGCCGGCCTGCCGGACGGCGTGCTCAATGTGGTCAATGGCGACAAGGAGGCCGTCGACGCGATCCTGATGGAGCCGCGGGTGAAAGCGGTGGGCTTCGTCGGCTCATCGGATATCGCGCAGTACATCTACTCGACCGCGGCGGCCCAAGGGAAACGCGCCCAATGTTTCGGCGGCGCGAAGAACCACATGATCATCATGCCGGACGCTGATCTCGACCAAGCCGCCGACGCGCTGATCGGCGCGGGCTATGGCTCCGCGGGGGAGCGTTGCATGGCGATCTCAGTGGCCGCGCCCGTGGGCGAGAAGACCGCCGACGCGTTAATGGAGCGGCTGAAGCCCCGCGTCGAGGGGCTCACGATCGGCCTCTCCACCGACGAGGCGGCCGATTACGGCCCGTTGGTCACCAAAGCCGCCCTTGAGCGCGTGCGCGGCTATGTGGAGACGGGCGTGCAGGAAGGGGCGGAACTGGCCGTGGATGGCCGGGATTTCAAGATGCAAGGCTATGAGAACGGCTTCTTCATGGGCGGCTGCCTGTTCGACCGCGTGAAGCCGTCCATGCGGATCTACAAGGAAGAGATCTTTGGCCCGGTGTTGAGTGTGGTGCGCGCCGCGAGCTTCCAAGACGCGGTAGATCTCGCGTCGGACCACGAATACGGCAACGGGGTGGCGATCTACACACGCGATGGCGACGCGGCGCGGGAGTTCGCTTCGACCGTGAATGTGGGCATGGTGGGGATCAACACGCCGATCCCGGTGCCGCTCGCCTATCACACCTTTGGCGGCTGGAAGCGCTCGGGCTTTGGAGACCTCAATCAGCACGGGCCGGACTCGATCCGCTTCTACACCAAGACCAAAACGGTCACGTCTCGCTGGCCGTCCGGCGTGAAAGAAGGCGCGGAGTTCGTCATCCCCACCATGAAGTGAGCGGGGAGACGTGAACCCGTCGGGCTTAGGTTCTGCGGGGTGGGAGAGACGCGCGGAGAGGTCGCTGAGGAGGCGTTGTGATGGGCGAGATCGCATTCATTGGACTTGGCAATATGGGCCTGCCGATGGCCCGGAACCTTTTGAGTGCGGGGCGTTCTGTTTCCGCTTTTGACGTCTCAGAGGCGGCGCGCGCGCGGGCGACGGCCGAGGGGATGCGGGCGGCCGCCAGCGTGGCGGAGGCGGTCTCCGGAGCCGATGTCGTCGTCACCATGCTGCCGAACGGCGCGATCCTCTCCGCCGTCTACGCGGAGCTCTCCGCCGCCGCTGAGGCGGGCGCGCTGAAGGCGGGCGCTGTGGCCATCGACAGCTCAACCGTGGACGTGGAAAGCGCCCGCGGCGCCCACGCCACGGCGACGGCGGCGGGGCTGTTGAGCGTGGATGCGCCCGTCTCCGGCGGGGTCGGCGGCGCGGAAGCGGGGACGTTGACCTTCATGGCGGGCGGCTCGGATGAGGCGTTCGCCGCCGCGAAGCCGGAGCTTGAGGTGATGGGCGGGCGCATCGTGCATTGCGGCGGTCCGGGCTCCGGCCAAGCCGCTAAGATCTGCAACAATATGCTGCTCGGCATCTCGATGCTCGGCGCATGCGAGGCCTTCGCGCTGGCGGAGAAGCTCGGCCTCTCGGGCCAGGCCGCGTTCGAGGTGATCTCCACCTCTTCCGGGTCCTGTTGGTCGGTGAACACCTATTGCCCGGCCCCCGGCGTTGGCCCAGAGAGCCCGGCTGATCGGGACTATGCGCCGGGCTTCGCGGCGGCGTTGATGCTCAAGGATTTGATGCTGTCTCAGCAAGCGGCGCGGGCCTCGGGGCTCACCACCCCCATGGGCGCCTACGCCGCTGAGTTGTATGAAAAGTTTGTGGCCGATGGGGGCGGAGAGAAGGACTTCTCAGGCGTCATGGCGGCGCTCCGCGGCGGTTGACCAAGACGGCGGGCTCGCGCTTACCTGAACCGGCGGCGGTCGTCGCCATTGCGCCACCGCCAATGAATGGCGATATCGTCGGCGGTCTCGCCGATGTCGTCCCCTTTGAAGATCACTTTATCTGCGCCATTCCGCCGGCATTCGCGCTCGATGCGCGCGTCGTCATAGCCGGTGAGCACCCAAACCGGCGTATCGCGCCCGCGCGCGTCCCGCACCTTTGAGACGTTCAGCAGACCGCCAAACTCCCAATGAACGCCGCTCGGATCAGGCATCGCCAAGTCGACCATAAACAAATCAACGTTCTGATCGGCGTTTTCAAGAAAGTCATCTACCCGAGCATACACATCGCAGTGTAAACCGTGCTTAAGGAGCGCCTTTTTCAGTACAATTGCGAAGGCTTGATCATCATCGAACATTACGAATTGAGGCATATTCATTCCCCGATCAAGCAGCGCGGCCTTCAGCTCTCTATCGAGATGGGTCAAGAGGCAAGGCGCATTTTCGACCTGCGACACTCGCCGCCACACGGGCTTTTTTCGGCTTCTTCACGCGGCGATCTCATTCGGCGGCGATTGCGGCGCCGTGAGCCGCATACGCCGCAGCGTAGTCCCCGCTTCGTTCAAGTTCTCGCGTCACGGCGATCGCCTGTCGCAGCTTCGACGAGACTTCCCGCATGCTTCGGCTGATCTCAATCAGGCGCTGAGCCTTTTCGCTCGTGTCAAGATCAAAACGTTTGGGGATTTCGGATAGTTCTTTGGATAAGTCCACTAAGGCGAGTTCAAGCAAGTGTTGATCTACCAATGCGCCCATTTGTCTGCCTTTCCGCCTCAATCTGCTCTGTTTTTTCTAGAAACTGCGACGTTCTACCGCGCCTTTTTCTTGTAGCCCGCGTTCTACCCACAGCCGCAGGCGGTTCAAGTCCGATTTTGACAATCCACAAGGCGATG
>JBCCTM010000122.1:0-8978 GCA_039198535.1 Pseudomonadota bacterium | reverse complement strand
TCGCGCGGGCGGCTATAATCGCGGGGTTGGATTGGCTGCGCGCCGCTCACGCGCGCGGGCCGGCGCGGCGCGCGGATGGCTCGCATCCGCGCGCGCGTCTCAACTGCGGCCGAAGGACCACCACCCGGTTCGCTTTGGTCGCGACGGGCTGGGGGCGCGGTCGGGCGGGGGAGGCGGCGGCGCAGGTTCGGCGCCGATGATCTCCAACTCTCCGAGCCCATGGGCCGTGTCCACGGATGTGTCGGCGGTCAAGTTCGCCGCTGGGCCGGCGGCGATGTCCGCGTCCTGTGGGGGCTGGCTTGGCGGCTCGGCCGCTCCATTCGACACGGCCGTCTCCCCCAAAGGCGCGTCGGCCGCCTCAGCCGCGGCCTCATGCCGCGACGCGATCTCATCATCATGAAGCGTCGGCTCGCCCTCCGCCTGATCTCGCTCGGCGACGGCCTCGTCCTCTTCGTCCTTACGCCGGCGGCGACGTCCACCCCGTTTGCCGCGACGTCGACGCACTTCGCCCCCGTCGCCATCTTCGGCGTCCTCGGCCCCGGCCGCGATCTCCACGCCCTCGGTCGCCTCCGCATCGTCCGCCGCCGCGCCGCCATTTGGCGTGATCGGCGCATCGTCGTCGCCGCGTGGTCCGCCGTCGTCTCCCGCGTCATCGCCGTCACGGTCCCGCCGTCGCCGTCGCCGTCGACGGGGCTTCTCCGCCAAATCGTCAGGGGCGGCCTCTGCCTCATCCGAGGTCGCCGCATCGCCGCTGACCGCGTCATGCTCCCGCGCGCGCTCCGCCTCGATCGCCTCCTCGTCCTCCTCGGGCGCGTCAAGATCCTCATAGCCCGCCTCCATCTGGATCGCTTGGCTGGCGGGCTCTTCGCGGGCGATGGGCTTCACCCGTTCGGTGTTGAAATCAGGGCTGATCATGGTCGCGTCGCCCTCGATCAGCACCTGCATCGCGTGCCGGTGCTCCACCATGCCGATCCGGGCGCGCTTGTGGTTCATCAGGTAGTTCGCCACGGACACCGGCGCCGTCACTCGAACGGCCGCGGAGCGTCCCTTCGCGCCTTCCTCCTCCACCGCGCGGAGGATCGTGAGCGCGAGCGATTCTTCCGAGCGCACGACGCCGGTTCCATTACAATGCGGGCAGGGCCGCGTCGTGGCCTCTAGCAACCCCGGGCGCAACCTTTGGCGGGACATCTCCAGGAGGCCGAAGCCCGAGATCCGACCCACTTGGATCCGCGCGCGGTCGTCCTTCAAGCGGTCTTTCAGGCGCTTCTCCACCGCGCGATTGTTCTTCGGCTCCTCCATATCGATGAAGTCGATCACAATCAGCCCGGCGAGGTCCCGAAGCCGCATCTGTCTGGCCGCTTCCTCGGCGGCCTCGAGGTTGGTCTTGAGCGCGGTTTCCTCGATTGAGCCCTCTTTGGTGGAGCGGCCCGAGTTCACATCGATCGCCACCAGCGCCTCGGTGACGCCGATCACCAGATACCCGCCCGATTTCAGGGGCACGGTCGGGTTCATCATCGCGCCGATCTGGCTCTCGACCTGATGGCGTGAGAACAGCGGCGCCATATCCCGATGCGGTTGCACGTATTTAGCGTGCGACGGCATCAACATTTTCATGTAATCCTTGGCTTCGCGGTAGCCTTCGTCGCCTTCGACTTGAATGGCCTCGATATCTTTATTGTAAAGATCTCGGATCGCGCGTTTGACCAAGCTGCCTTCTTCATAGATCAGCGACGGCGCGATTGAATTCAGCGTCAGCTCGCGGATGGCGCTCCATTGGCGCAGCAGATACTCGAAGTCCCGCTTGATCTCCGCCTTGGTTCGGTTGGCCCCGGCGGTGCGCACGATCAGGCCCATGCCGGACGGCACCTCGAGCTCTTGGGTGACCGACTTCAGGCGCTTGCGGTCAGCCGCGTTGGTGATCTTGCGCGAGATGCCGCCGCCTCGATCCGTGTTGGGCATCAGCACGCAATACCGACCAGCGAGCGACAGATAGGTGGTGAGCGCCGCGCCCTTGGTGCCGCGCTCTTCTTTGACGACCTGCACCAGGAGGATCTGCCGGCGCTTGATCACCTCTTGGATCCGGTAGTCCCGCAACCTTGGCCGGCGCGCCGCGGGCAATTCCTCGCGCATGTCATCGGCGCCCAGCTCTTCGATCTCCGCCGGCGCCTCCGCCGCATCGCCAGCCCCGTCGGCGGTCGTCGCCTCGGTTTCCTCGAGGATCACCGCATCCGTGACGGGCTCGTCGTTGGCCTCCGCATTGGCAGAGAGGTCGGGCGCCTCCGCGGCCACCCGTTCCACGGCGTCCGCGCCCGCGCTTTCGGCCAGAACCGATGGATCGGCTGGGCCATCTGTGGTCCCTTCGCCGACGGTGATGTGCTCGATCTCCGCGTCCGCGCCTTCTGGGGCCGGCTCAACGGCCTCTGGCTCCGGCGCGGGCGCGGGCGCGGCCGCTGCGGCCTCCGCCAAGGCCGCGGCGCTTGGCGCCTCTACGCGCAGACCTTCCGGAGCGGACGTCAGTTGCTGGGGTAACGCGACATCTGTGAGCGGCGCGAGGGTCAGGCTCTTCGACCTGGGCTCCCGCCGTCGGCGCCGCCGCCGTCCATCCTCGTTATCGGCCGCGCGATCGCGATCATCGCTCTGTCGACCGCCGCGGCGAGATCGAGAGCCGTCGTCCTCATCGTCGAAATCGGCTTCCGCCGCGGCCGCGCGTTGCGCCGCTTTAAGCGCTTCACGATCCGCGACGGGGATCTGGTAATAATCCGGATGGATCTCGTTAAAGGCGAGAAATCCATGTCTGCCCCCGCCATATTCGACGAAAGCGGCCTGCAATGAAGGCTCTACCCGCGTAACTTTCGCTAGGTAGATATTTCCGGAGAGCTGAAGCTTTGTGATGGTCTCATAGTCGAATTCTTCGATCCGGGAGCCATCCACCACCACGACCCGGGTCTCTTCCGGGTGGGTGGCGTCGATGAGCATCTTTTTCGCCATGTGATCCTTGCAGCCGCCGCGCCGCGTCCCAGAAAGCGTCTTGGGAGGTCGCAGGGGCGTCCGCGCATCGGCGTCCGGAGACGGTGCGTCGGCGGCCTGTCCATTGTGACGCGCGCGGGCCTCGTCCTTCGGCTCCCGCTCGCCGCGCCTCCCAGGCCAAACGGCGAGCCGGGGGCGCACCCCTGGCCTGGCGTGTTTGGCGCTGGATGGCGGCTAAGAGCCAGAGGATGAAGGTCACAAAGCGCATCAAGTTTCCGTATGGGCGGGCGCGGATCGCCGCTTCCCGCCAAAACAGCGTCTCGACACCGCCCATAAGCCGGAGCCGAGAAACCGGAGCGACGTCCAAATCGGCCGCCGCAGAAAAAACCGCCCTCGCGTCTCGCTGCTTTCGACGTGTTGATCGCCGATCGCAGCGGGGCTGCGGGGGCGCGCCGACCGAAATCGGCGACGCGTCGACTGTCCGAAGAGAAGCCGACAAAGAGGAGCCCGCATCACCGTGCGGGGTCACAGGGGCTTTCCAAACAGCGCTCACGCCCGAATTGGCGTCGCTGGCCCCAAATCCGATTAGGCCTGGCCGTTCACCCATGGAGCCTCGCCTAAGGCCAGCGCAGAAAACGCCCGCAAGGGGTGTGATCCTCAACTGGGCCCAGCGCCATTCCATGGGCGTCGGCGCGTCGACCAAGTGTGGCGGTCGGCTCAACGAGAGAGACGACTTCCCGCGACGGCGCGCCATTGCGTCATCACGCTCCACCACGCGACCTTAGAGTTAAGAATTCATGACCGCCAAGCATTCTTTTCAAGCTTTCGGCTAACCCCCGGTAAAGATCTGTTTGCGAAGCTCCGCACATCGAACATGCGCGCGGCGACAAAACGGCGGCGCGCTGTGTTCTCCCTTGGTCCGGTCGAGAGCATGCGACGCTTCTTCGCTATTGAGACGCAAACGGGGCCGTCGCGGCCCATGCGCGCCCGCGCGCCGCGCGCCGTTTGGCGCGCCTCGGGGCGTCGCGCGAGATCCTCCGCCGTCTCCCGGCCTTCTCATTCTTTAAGCATGGGATCCGTCGTCGCGGCGCTGGTCGCCTGTTGGGCCGGCCTCACCGGCGGCGACGCGTTGGGAAAAGCTCTGAAGCCACTTGCGCAACCCGACGCGCCCCTTGAGGCGGTGTCGGCCCGGCTCGAGCCGCTTGGCGCCGAGGGCGTCGCCTTAGTGATTGGTCTGACGGGTCCTGCGCGGACGCAGAGTTTCAGCCTCGCCGGGCCCGACCGCGCGGTGATCGATTTTCCGGAGCTGCGCTGGCGCTTTGATCCCAAGGCTGTGCTGGCGTCGGCGCCAAAGAGCGTGCGGACCCGGGGCGTCAGCAACCTTCGGGTCGGCCTCTTCCGCCTCGGACGCTCGCGCCTGGTGTTGGATCTCGATCGACCTCTCAGCCGCGGCGCGGTGCGCATTGTCGCCGCGCCGGCCGGCGCTCGAGCGCCCTATGTTCTGCGCATGGCGCTGGGCGCTGTGACGCCGGAGATCGCGTCGGCGACGAAGGGCGCGGATCCCGTCGCCACCAGCGCCGCGATTGTCACGGGCGACGTCTCTCCCCTGCGCGATCAGGCGCGTTGGCGGGGCGGCCCGGCTCGGGCGGCCGCGCCGATCCCGCGGCCGCGCCCTGAGATCACCACCATCGCCCTCGACCCAGGCCATGGCGGCCGTGACCCAGGCGCGACCTATGGCAGGCAGGCCGAGAAGACCTTGGTGCTAAACGTCGCCAAATCCTTGCGCCGCGCGCTGGAGAAGCGCCCGCGGATCCGGGTGGTGATGACGCGGGAGGACGACCGCTTCCTGACCTTGGATCAGCGTGTTGAGATCGCCCGGGAGGCGCGGGCGGATCTCTTCGTATCGATCCACGCCGACGCGCTCCCAAAGCACCCGGAAGTGAACGGGGCGGCGTTCTACACGCTGTCCGATCGCGCCTCCGATGGCTTGGCCGCGCGCCTCGCGCGCCGGGAGAACGCCGCCGATGACGGCCTCGAGACGGCGGCCGCCGCGACGCCTTGGGTGCGGGGCCTGTTGGTGGATTATGCAAAACGCAGTTCGGTCGCCAGCGCGCATCATTTGGTGGAGGGTATGGTCTCCAGCTTCCGTCGCAATCGCGTGCCCTTGATCCGCAAGCGGCCCCATCGCGAGGCGGGCTTCCGTGTGTTGCGAAATTTCGACCAGCCCTCGCTGCTCATCGAACTCGGGTTTCTCACCAGCATCCGAGATCAGCGGCGCTTCACCAATCCCGCCTGGCGGGCGACCGCAGTGGAGGCGATGGCGGACGCCATCGTGCGCTGGCGGGATGCGAAGCGCGCGCCGGCCCATGCGGGGCCGCTGATGCGCCAAGCGACCTTCCGGCCGCGTTAACCGCTCCGACGGCCGCTCCGCACTCTCGCCTTATTGACGGCGCTTACCCACGACACCTAATCACCGACGAGACGACACGGCTGGAGATGTCGAGAAAATGATGCGTTGGATCAGCATCTTGTTTCAATTGGGAGTCTACGGCTTCTTCGCCGGACTTCTGATGGTCGTCACCGTGTTCTGGTGGCATGGGCGAGATCTGCAAAGTACGGCCGAACTGGCGCAGTATCAGCCGGCCACGCTCAGCCGCGTATACGCCGCTGACGGAGATGTGATCGGCGAATTCGCCCGCGAGCGGCGTCTGTTTACGCCGATTGACGAAGTGCCGGAGCTGGTGAAGCAGGCCTTCATCAGCGCGGAGGACCGCAATTTCTACAACCACGCCGGCGTCGATTGGGTCGGGTTCGCCAAGGCGATGGTCGATAATGTCTATCGCTACGCCAACGGCCGACGGCTCCGCGGCGCCTCCACCATCACCATGCAGGTGGTGAAGAACTTCCTCCTCAGCGGCGACCGTGAGATCTCCCGGAAGATCAAGGAACTCTTGCTGGCACAGCGCCTTGAGTCTGCGGTGAGCAAAGAAAAAGTTCTCGAGCTGTACCTCAATGAAATCTTCCTCGGCTCAAACGCCTACGGCGTGACCAGCGCCGCCGACCGTTATTTCGACAAGCGATTGGAAGACCTGACCATCGCCGAGGCCGCTTATCTGGCCGCGCTGCCGAAGGCGCCGTCTCGCCTGCACCCCGTCCGCCACAAGGAGTACGCCACGGAGCGGCGAGACTACGTGCTCAAAGAGATGCGGGAGAACGGCTACATCGACCGGGACCAATATCAGGCCGCCATCGACACCCCGCTGCTGACCGAGTTCGACAAACCGGATGAGGCGATCCTGCGCCTCCGCGGCGAGGGCGGCATCGATTACTTCGCCGAAGAAGTGTTCCGTCAATTGGTCGACCAGCGCGGCGTCGACCAGGTGATGACCGGCGGGCTCGCCGTGCGCTCTACGATGGAGAGCGACATGCAGGAGGCCGCACGGCTCAGCCTGCAAAGCAAGCTCTGGGAGTTTTCGCGCAATCGCGGCTATGGCGGGCCGGCCGCGCAATTGGCGGATCTCGACCCGACGGCGGACCCGCTCAGCGAGGCTGGATGGCGGCGTCGCTTGGCCGAGTTGGAGATCCCGCGGGACATTCAAGGCTGGCGGCCGGCGGTGGTGCTGTCTCTCATGGGCGACGGGGTGGAGATCGGCGTCGAGGGCGCCGATACCGGGGCCAGCGCCAAGCTTCCCTTTGCGGACGTCTCAGATTGGGCGCGACGTCGCACGGGCGTGGACGCCCAGGGCGACGCCACGCTCGGGCCCGAGCTGCGCGGCCCTGGAGACGTCTGGACGGTGGGCGACGTGATCTATGTGTCCCGCGATGCTGCGGGAGGCTCGGCGGATGGCGGCGCTTGGTCGATGCGGCAGATCCCGGATGTGAACGGGGCGCTGGTGGCGCTCGACCCGCGCACCGGCCGGGTTCTCGCGCTGCAGGGCGGCTTCAGCCATGACGCCAGCAAGTTCAACCGCGCCACCCAAGCGCGTCGCCAGCCCGGCTCGGCCTTCAAGCCGTTCGTCTACGCCGCCGCGCTGGAGCACGGATATAAGCCCAATAGCCTTGTGCTTGACGCGCCCATCACCTTGGAGCAGCCGGACGGCGATCTCTGGCGCCCGCGCAATTACTCGGGGCGCTTCTATGGCTCGGTGCCGCTCCGCTGGGGAATTGAGAAATCCCACAATCTCATGACCGTGCGCGTCGCCATGGATGTGGGCCTTGAGACGGTGGCCGAGTACGCCGAGACGTTCGGCGTCTACAAGGACATGCCGCCGCTCGTGTCCTACGCGCTCGGCGCTGGGGAGACGACGCTCCTCAAGCTCACGGCTTCCTATGCGATGTTCGCCAATGGCGGCAAACGCATCGAACCCTCCTTGATTGACCGGATCCAGGACCGCTGGGGCGAGACGGTGTTCCGCCATGACAAGCGCGTTTGCCTCGATTGCCGGGCGGAGGCCTATGATGGGGCCGGGGAGCCCTATGTGCCCGATGAGGGCGAGCAAGTGATCAACCCGATCACCGCCTTCCAGATCGTCTCCATGATGGAGGGCGTCACGGTCCGCGGCACGGCTACAAGTGTCGGCAGAGCGTTTGAATTCCCCGTGGCGGGCAAGACTGGCACGACAAACCTGGCGCGGGACGCCTGGTTTGTGGGCTTCACCAACGACTTGGTGGTCGGCTGCTTTGTCGGCTTCGACACCCCGGCCCCGCTGGGGCGGAAGATGTCGGGCGGCAAGGTCTGCGGACCGATCTTCACAGATTTCGTCGAGCAAGCCTCAGAGCTGCGCGCGCCGGGCCCGTTCCGTCTGCCGCCCGAGGTGGTGCTCGTGAAAATCGACCGGAACAGCGGCTGCGTCGTGCCGTCGGACCGCGACGGTCGCGACTTCATCTGGGAGCCCTTTTCGCCGGAGACGGCGCCCTATGTGGGCCAGTGCCCCGAGGGCGGCATCGGCGGGCGGGCCACCACGGCGCGGGAGGCCGAGCTGCGGACCATCCCGCAGGAATTCTCCCGGCCTGAGCTGGGCGTGGGCCCGGTGGAAGGCTTCACCGCCGCGCCGACGCTCGGTGGACCGACGGTGGGCGTCGCGACCCCGCCGGCGCCACAGGCGACGCGACCGGAGACGCCCTTTGGCGCGGCCCGGCGCACCGTGCGCCGGGTGTTCGGCGCCAGCGATTTGGACGCCGCGCCGCCGCCGCCCCGCCCCTCCGCGGGCGGCGCAGATCCGCTGGACGCGCTGCTGCAAGAGGAATTGGACGGGCTCGGCCTCGGCGATGATTACACCGCGACGCCGGGCCGAGGGCGCCAGCCTGATCCGGTGATCGGCGGCGGCACAGGCGGGCTTTACTGAGCCGCGTCTCGATCGGCGACGGCGCGCTTCGACGCGCAGGCGGCGTGCCGGGTTTGACCGAGCGGCGCCCCGCCGCTATCCGAAGCGACCGACACAGCCCCTGAGACGAGACCGCCGCCCATGCGCGCTGAAACGCAATCTTTGGTCGACGCCATCGAGAGTTCGCTTGAGCTGTTGCGCGCGCGGATCGGCTGGGAGGACGCCGAATTGCGCCTGGAGGAGCTCAATGCGCGCTCCGAAGATCCGACGCTGTGGGACAATCCGGCTCATGCGCAGAAGGTGATGCGCGACCGTCAGAAACTTGAGAGCGCCATCGAGGGCTACAAGGCGCTGGCCATGGGCCTCTCTGACAATGTCGAACTGATTGAGCTGGGCGAGGCGGAGGGCGATGCGGAGATCGTCTCGGAAGCGGAAGCGGCTCTAGCGGAGATCCGGGAGCGGGCGGGGCAGAAAGAAATCGAGGCGCTGCTCTCTGGGGAGGCGGACGGCTCAGACACATTCCTCGAGATCCATGCCGGCGCGGGCGGCACGGAGTCTTGCGACTGGGCGTCGATGCTCGCGCGCATGTATGTGCGCTGGGCCGAGCAACGGGGTTATAAGGTCGAGCTGATGTCCGAGACCCCCGGCGAGGAGGCGGGGCTCAAATCAGCCACCTATCAGATCAAG
>JBCCTM010000121.1:0-8982 GCA_039198535.1 Pseudomonadota bacterium | reverse complement strand
CTCGACCGCAGGGGCGGACCCGCCAGATGAGACCAGCGCGCCCAGCCAGCCCGTCACCACGTAGAACACCGGGGTGAACAGCAGGCCGAACACTGTGACGCCCAACATCCCGTAGAACACCGCGACGCCCAGGGATTGCCGCATCTCATAGCCCGCGCCCGTGGCCAGCATCAGCGGCAGCACGCCGAGGATAAAAGCGACCGAGGTCATCACGATGGGCCGCAGTCGCAGGCGCGCCGCCTCCACCGCCGCTTCCGTCCGCGCGGCGCCGGCGTCCTCGGCCTGTTTGGCGAACTCCACGATCAAGATCGCGTTCTTCGCCGCCAAGCCGATCAACACAACGAAGCCCACCTGCACCAGGATGTTCATGTCGAGCCCCTCGAACAGCACCCCCGTGATGGAGGACAGCAGCGTCATGGGCACGATCAGGATCACCGCGAAGGGCAAGCTCAGGCTCTCATATTGAGCCGCCAGCAGCAGGAACACGAACACCACCGCCATCAGGAAGGCGATCGCCGCCGTGTTCCCCGCCAAACGCTCCTGCAGCGCCAGCTCGGTCCACTCGAAGTCGAACCCGCGAGACAGCTCAGCGTCCGCCACGGCCTCCACCGCGTCCAACGCGTCGCCGGTGGAGAAGCCGGCCGCCACGTCCCCCTGCACCGCAGCGGCCGGGTAGAGGTTGTAGCGCGCCACGCGGCTCGGGCCGGTGATGGTCTCGAAGGTCGCGACGGATCCGATCGGAGCCATCTCGCCATCGGCGTTGCGCACCCGCAGCCGCGCCACATCGTCCGGCGTCTTGCGGAAATCGGCGTCCGCCTGGGCGGTGACCCGGAACGGCCGGCCGAACGCGGTGAAGTCGTTCACATAGGCCGAGCCAAGATAGACCTCCAATGTGGCGAACACGTCCTCCACCGCGACGCCCAATTGCTCGGCGCGCGCGCGGTCGATGTCGGTGAACAGCTGCGGCGTCGCCGTGTTGAAGATCGCGAAGGACGAGGTGGCCGCATCCGTTGCGTTGGCGGCGCCCGCCAGCATCTGAGCCTCCGCGGCGAGCGCGTCATAGCCCATGCCCGCGCGGTCCTGGATGTAGCCCTTAAAGCCGCCCGCGTTGCCGATGCCGCGCACGGGCGGCGGGGGAACGACGAGGATGAAGGCGTCCAGATTGTCCGAGAACTCGGCGCGGAGATCGCCCAACACCCGGTCGATATCATAGCCTTCCGCCACGCGGGGGCCGATTTCAGAGAGCGTGAAGAACACCGCCGCGGCGTTGGAGGCGGTTGTGAAGGTCGCGCCGTCCAGGCCGGCGAACGCCGCGGCGTTCTCGACGGCCGGATGGGCCAGACCCTCGGCGATCACCTCGTTCATCACCGCCTCAGTGCGCGAAAGAGACGCGCCGGCCGGCAGTTGCACGACAGTGATCACGTAGTTCTGGTCCACCGCCGGCACGAAGCCCTTGGGCGCGCGGTCCAGCTGGTAGGCGCCGAGCGCCATCAAGCCGCCATAGCCCACCAGAACCAGAGCGCCGAGCCGCACCGAGCGGCGGACCACGCCCGCGTAGCCCCGCGTCAGCGCGTCAAAGCCCGTGTTGAAGCCGCGGAAGAACGCCGCCATGGGCTTCTCCCAGGCCGCCAGATCCTCCGGCCCCTTCTTTGGCTTCAGCAGCAGGGCGGCCAGGGCCGGGGACAAGGTCAGAGACACGCCCACCGAGATGACCGTTGCGGTGGCCACCGTGATGGCGAATTGCTGGAAGAACGCGCCGGTGATCCCGTCGAGGAACGCCGTGGGGATGAACACGGCCGACAGCACCAACCCGCTGGAGATCAGCGCCGAGCCCACCTCGTCCATGGTGGCGAACGCCGCCTCACGGGGCGCCAGGCCGTCCTCGATCTTCCGCTCCACATTCTCCACCACGATGATGGCGTCATCCACCACGATGCCGATGGCCAGCACCATGCCGAACAGCGACAGCGTGTTGAGCGAGAAGCCGAAGGCCTGCATCACCGCGAACGCGCCGATCAGCGAGATCGGGATGGCGATGATTGGGATTAGGGCGGCGCGGAAGCTCTGTAGGAACAGGAACACCACCAGCGACACGAGCGCGACCGCCTCGATGATGGTGTGCTCGACGGCGCTGATCGATTCCGCGACGAACTCTGTGGGGTTCCAGATCACCCGGTAATCGAGCCCCTCGGGGAAGTCCTGGGACATCTCCTCCACCGTCGCCAAGATCCGCTCCGCGGTGGCCAGGGCGTTGGAGCCCGGCTGCTGATTGAACAGCATGGCGAGGGCCGGCTTGTCGTCGAGCTGCGCGTTGGTGGTGTAGTCCCGCGCGCCGAGCTCCACCCTTGCGACGTCGGCGAGGCGCACCTCCTGGCCGTCCGCGCCGGTGCGCAGGATGATCGCCTCAAAGGCCTCCGGCGTGTCGAGCCGCCCCTCCGTCCGGACGCTGATCTCGAACGCGCCCTGGTCGCGGCTCGGCGGCGCGTCCAGCACCCCGCCGGCCACTTCCACATTCTGGCCGCGCAGCGCCTGGACGATATCCATGCCCGTCAAACCCAGATTGGCGGCGCGGTCCGGATCGATCCAGACGCGCATGGCGTATTCTCGGAAGCCGAAGGATTGGATCTGCCCGACGCCGTCGAGCCGCTGCAGCGCGTCCCGCATCTGCAAGCGCGCGTAATTGGAGATGTAGAGCTGATCCCGGCTGCTGTCGGGCGAGAACAGATGCACCACCAAGAGCGCGTCCGGGTTGGCCTTCACGGTGGAGACGCCCAGACGGCGCACGGGCTCGGGCAGCCGCGCCTCGGCCAGGGAGACGCGGTTTTGCACGAGCACCTGCGCCGTATCCAAATCCGTGCCGGGTTCGAAGGTGACGGTGATCGTCGCCGTGCCGACCGCGGTGGATTGCGAGGTGATGTAGAGCATCCCCTCGACGCCGTTGATCTCTTCTTCAATGGGCGCGGCCACCGTCTCCGCGACGCTTTCCGCGGACGCGCCGGGATAGGTGGCGGTCACTTGGATCGTGGGCGGCGCGATGCTCGGATACTGCGCCACCGGCAGTTGCAGGTAGGAGATGGAGCCGACGATCACGAGGATCGTCCAAATCACGGCCGCGAAGATCGGCCGGCGAATGAAGAAATGCGAGAGGTTCATAACCGCCTCCTGGAGTTGAGGTTTTTGGAGTTGGGGTCTCGTTTCTGGTGTCGGATCAGTTGGATTGGACGGTCGCGTCGCCGGCCAGATCGCCTGCGAGTTCCGCCTGCGCGACGTTGAGCGCGGCGGGCTTCTCTTCGCCCCGGGGGGCGACCGGCGCGCCCGGTCCGATGAATTGCGCGCCGCCGACGATCACGCGATCCTCCGCCGAGAGCCCGGCGCGAACCACGCGGAGCCCGTCCACCAGCGGGCCGAGCTCAATCGGGCGGCGTTGCGCGGCGTTGTCTGCGTCCACCACCCACACGAAGCGGCGGCCTTGGTCGGTTTGCACGGCGGCGTCCGCGATCAGCACGGCGTCGTATTCCGCCGAGCCGGCCAGCCGGATCCGAGCGAACATGCCCGGCGCGAACACGCGGTCCGGATTGTTGAACACCGCGCGACCCCGCATGGTGCCGGTGGAGGCGTCGAGCTGGTTGTCCACGAAGCGCATCTCGCCCTCATGGAGGAAGCCGTCCTCATCCATCAGCTGCAGGCCGACCCGATTGGCCGCTGAACGCGAGCCTTCGCGGGCGCCGGAGCGGTCGAGCCGGACGTATTTCAGGTAATCCGCCTCGCTCACGGTGAATTCGAAATCGATGGGATCGAGGGAGACGATGTTGGTGAGCGGGGTGCCGCCCTCCGCGCCGCCGGTGATCAGATTGCCCACGCTCACCGCGTCGTCGCTGATGCGGCCGGCCACGGGCGCGCGGATCTCCGTGAAGGAGAGGTCGAGCTCGGCCCGGGCGACCCGCGCCTCCGCGGCCTGCACCGCGGCTTCGGCCTCCCGCAGCGTGCGCAGGCGCGTCTCGGCGGCCTCTCGGCTGATCGTGTTGCGGCTGAGCAGCTCCTGGCCGCGGGCGTGCTCCGCCCGGGCGTTCTCGAGGCCCGCCTCCGCGCCCACGCGCTCCGCTCGCGCTTCCGCCAACGCCGCCTGGAAAGGGCGCTGGTCGATGGTGAACAGCAGATCGCCAACCTCGACCATGCGGCCGTCGTCAAAATGCACGGCGTCGAGATAGCCGGACACCCGGGCCCGCACCTGGACGCTGTCCACGGCGGCGAAGCGGCCGGTGTACTCGTCCCATTCGGTGATGCGGCGGATCTCGGGGAAGGCGACGTCCACCGGCGTCGCCTGCGGCGCGGCGTTCTCGGCGACCACGAGCGTCTCAGCCGCGGGGGCGGCGATCTGGGTTTGGTAGGCGACGACGCCGAGCGCGAAGGCGCCAAGCGCCGCGCCGCCCAGCAGCGCCATGCGCAGGCGCCGGGCGGCGGGCTTGGCGACGGCGGGGGTGGGCTCGATTTGGGCCGAGGCTGGTTCCGCGATGATCTGATCGTGCGACATGACAAACTTCTCCTGATCGGCCGCGCGGGGTCCGCCGGCCGGGGTGTGGGCTGGTTGGTTTCGGTGGGGCGAGGCTCAGCTCGTCTCGTTCTGCTGAGGGTATATGACGCCCTGCATCAGAAAGATTAGAGCCCGCTAACTTTCTTCATCCAAAAGCTCATCTTTTGAATGCGCGCCTGATACGCTTTGGGTGACCGCCAGCATGGCGGCGGAGCGCTGGAAATCGACCCAAGCGCGCTCGGAGGCGACCATGGCGTCCAGCGCCGCGAGCCCGCCGGGCGATCCCATCGCCTGGTCGTAGGCGTCCACATTCGCCCAGGCGATCTCGATGACGGCGTCGGGCGCAGCGCCACCCAAGTGACGGCTGGCGGCGAGGCAGTGGCTGCGCTTGGCGCAGGCGGGCGCCGAGACGCTGTGGCTCACGGCGCCGAGCCGCTCTTTGAGGGTCGGCGCGATCCGCGCTTGCGCGGCGCGCAGCGCGGTGCGGAAGGCCTCGGCGGACAGATCCGGCCGCCTGATGACGAAGTAGAGGATCTTGACCATGCGACGCTCCCTATTCTCTGGCGATGCTGCGTGGGGAATAGAGATAGCCGGCTTCGATCCGATGGATTAGCCTCGTCAAATCTCATGCTGCCTAAAGCGGAGCTTTATAATGACCCGCCACGCCTCGCCCGCGCTCGCCGCCTTCATCACCGCCGCGGAGCTGGGCGCCTTCGCCGCCGCGGGCCGCGTGCTCGGCATTTCCGCCGCCGCGGTGGGGCAAAATGTGAAGCGGCTCGAGGACCAGTTCGGCGTGAAGCTGTTCAACCGCACCACCCGCAAGATGAGCCTCACGCCGGAGGGAACCCTGCTCTATCAGCGCGCCCGCGGCCCGCTGCGGGAACTCGACGAGATCGAGGCGCTGTTCGATGAAAGCCGCGGCGTGGTCTCCGGCGTGGTGCGGATCACCGCGCCGAAGCGGGTGGCGCGCAAGCTGGTCGTGCCGCTGATCGCCGCTTTCCGGGACGCGCATCCGAAGGTGGAGGTGGATCTCGACGCCTCGGACACGGTGCGCGATTTCGTGGACGACCCGGTGGACATCGCCTTCCGCAACGGCGCGCCGGTGGACAGCACCATGATCTCCCGGCCGATCTCACAGCTGCCGCTGCTGACGGTGGGAGCGCCGGCTTATTTCGAACAGAGGGGCGCGCCGCGGCATCCGCAGGATCTGATCGACCATGAATGCTTGCGCTACCGCTTCCCCGAGACGCGGGAGCTGTGGCTCTGGGCGTTCGAGATCGAGGGCGAGATCAGCCGCCATGATCCGCCGGGCGGGCTGGTGTTCAACGATCCGGAGACGATGCTGGAGGCGGCGTCCGCCGGGCTCGGCCTGGTGCAGATGGACACCTTCTATGGTGCGGAGCATCTGGCGGATGGGCGGCTCGTCCCGGTGATGGAGGAGTTCGCGACGACGATCTCGGGGCTCTATCTGAGCTACCCCAACCGCACCAACATGCCGCTCCGCGTCCGCCGCTTCATCGACTTCGTGATGGAGCGCCTCCCCCGAGACTGCTTCGCCAAACGCCGCGCCCCCAGCGACCTCCCCGCGCCGCTGGCGGTTTGAGAACTCTGCGTGACGGCGATGCGTGTGGTACCGCCTCCCCGGCTCGAACGGGGGACCTCTAGATCCACAATCTAGCGCTCTAACCAACTGAGCTAAGGCGGCGCGCTTGCGCGGAAGCCCGGGGGCGTCCCGGAGGCTTCGAAGCGTTCGATCTAGAGAAACGGCGACGCGCGCGCAAGGGTGCGGGACACCTCGCGCCAGCGCGGCTCAGCGGGGCCGGCGCCATGGCCGATGCGGCGCGCCGGGGCGCTGCGATCTGTGTGATGGGGGGGTAGGTGCCCATCGCCGCCAGCTGGGGGGGAAAGAGGGGGAAGGTGCGCCAGCGGCGATGGGCGGTGTCTTGTTCAGACAAGGAGTGTTTAGGGCCCGATCCGTAAAGGGAGGGTTAACGCGACGGGCCAGGGCGAGTTTTTTGGTAATTTTTCTTTCCAGCCCCTCAACGCCCCTGGTACCGGCCGCGTTGGCCGCCGCCCCACCGCGCGGCGGACGCCAGCCGCAGAGGGATCGCATGCCGCGCCACCGCACCCCCAGAACGCCGCCGCGCCGGCCGGGCGAGGGCCCCGGCGGACGGCGTCGCACCCCGGACGCGCCCCGCCCCGCGCCGCAAGACCCGCCCGCGCAGCAAGACGCGCTCGCCCCGGATGAGGCCGGCGCGCTCCGCATCGGCGCGACGGACCAAGGCATGGTCCGCTTGATCCTCACCACCCCTGCGGGCGTCGTTGATCTGGATTTCGCGCCAGAGGACGCGGAGGAGATCGCCGAGGAACTGCGCGCCGCCGCCGCGGCGGTCCGACGCTGACGACGGCACGGGTTTCGCAGAACGCTTCCGCCATCCTCACGGCTGACCGCCGCATATGGGGTGAAGCGGCATGCGACGGATCATCGGGGGGACGTCGGCTCCGCTTCCAGGGGAGCTTCGCCATGCCGTCCGAGCCGGCGCCGCCACAGTTTACCGACGCGGATCTCGTGTGGATCTGGGATGTCGGCGCGCGCCGGATCATCTGGGCGAGCGCGGCGGCCGTCGGCTTTTGGGGCGAGCGCCGCTTGGAGGACCTCGCCGCCCGCCGCTTCGCCGCAGACGACCCCAACACCGCCGCCCTGGCCCAACTCCTCGCCGCCCCCGCGCCGCCCCCGGCCGACCCCTTGGACCGCGAAGCTGAGATCACGCTGCTGCCCGATGGCGCGCCGGTGCGATTGCTCTGCCGCGGGCGCTTGCGGACGGTTGGCGCGCCTGAGCGGACCTGGCTGGCCGTACACGCGACGGAACCCGCGGCCCCTGACGCGCCGATGGAGGCGTCGGACGCCGCGGCGGTCGCGCGTTTGATCGCCGAGGCGGAAACCGCATTCGCCGTGATCGACCGCGCCGGCGCGCCGCGTTTCCTGAACCCGGCCGCGGCCCGGTTGTTCGGCGACAGCAACGCGTCCGCGCCCCAGGCCAGCGTGTTCGACCGCTACCGCGCGCCGGAACGCGGCGAGCGCGCCGCCGCGGCCGCCCTGGTGGCCGGCGCTTTTAGCCACACGGTGGAGCTCGCGCCGCCCGATGGCGCGCGCCTTTCGCTCGATCGCACCCACCAGATCGCCTATCGCCGGTTCCGCGATGGCGCCACGGGCGAGACGCTGCTGACGTTGGAGGCCGCCCCGCGCCCGAGTCCGATCTGGGCCGCCGCGCCGTCGCCCCTCTCTTTAAAAGAAGATCCGGCCCAAGACGCGACAGCCGCGAGCCGGATCGGCCTGGCGCTGCTCGACGCGGAAACGCTGACCCTGTTGGAGGCGAGCCCGGCGGCGGTGGCCATGCTCGGGTCTGCGCGGGCGCGTCGGGGCGCGGGTTTGGAGCAGATTGCGCCGGAACGCATCGAGGAGATCCGCGCGGCGGCGAGGCGGCTCCGGGCCGGCGAGGCGTCGACGGTTGATCTTGATCTGCATCTCGAAGCTGCTGCGGGGCGCGGCCCCTGGGGTCTGGCTCGGCTCAGTCTTGAAGCGGGGGCGGGCCCGCTCCGGCTCGCCCTCGCCTTGGTGGATTTGGGGCCGGAGCGGCGGGAATTGCTGCTGCGCGCCCAGGAACGGACCGCCGCCGGCGCCGCGCTCCATGGGGCGGGCGCCGGTTTATTCGCCGTGGATCCCGAAGGCCGCATCCGCGCCGCCGACGGGCCGTTGGCGGAGATGTTGGGCCTGTCCGCCGCCGCCATCTCCGGGGGGCGGACGCTGAGCGATCTCCTGGAGCCGCCGGATGGCGACGCCCTCGATCGGCTGCTGGAGGCGCGCTTCGCTGGGCCCACCACCGCCGATCCCTCGGAGCCCGCGCGGCTCGATGTGATCCTGCGCCCGCTGACCGGCGCGGCCCCGAGGCGGGCGCATTTGGCGCTGTCGCCGCCCTTCGCCCTGGGCCGGCGGCGCCTGTGGATCGCGATTAATCTCGCCGACAGCCCTCCAAGCGCGCGGCAGCTGGAGCGTTTCGCTCGAATGCCCGCCACGGGTCCGGGGCCCGGCGCCGGGGTCGATCCGCAGCTGGCGCAGACGGCGAGCCACGCCTTCCGAACGGCGCTGACCACCATCAAAGGCTTCGCCCAGCTCGCCCTGGATGACACGGACGCTCCCCTCCCTGAGCCCCAGGCCGCGCGCATCGAAGATGTGGCCGAGACCGCGACGGCGCTGACCGAACTCGTGGACCGGCTGTTCGCGCAAACCGCAGGCGCCACCGCGCAAAAGGCGGGAGAGGAGGCGCAGCCCTCGGCGACGCTGGCTAATCTCACCGCCATCGCCGCAGACGCCGCCGGCCGTGCGGCCACGCGGCATCCAATCTGGCTTCTGGAAGGCGAGGCGGAGATCCTGGCCGCGGCGGCCCCGGCGG
>JBCCTM010000120.1:0-9110 GCA_039198535.1 Pseudomonadota bacterium | reverse complement strand
TGCGCAGCTATAAGCTCCGCGGCGCCTTCAACTTTTTCCGCAAAGCGCTGGCGGCGCAGGATCTGGCGCAGCTCGGCGGCGGCGGCGGCGCGGACAGCGATCTGCCGCAATTCGTGTGCGCCTCCGCCGGCAATCACGCCCAGGGCTTCGCCTTCGCCTGCAGCCATTTCCAAACCCGCGGCGAGGTGTTCATGCCCGTCACCACGCCGCAGCAGAAGATTGATAAGACCAACGCCTTTGGCCGCCGCAGCGGGCGGGAGATGACGCGGATCCGGCTGGTGGGCGACACCTTCGACGCCGCCTACGCCGCCGCCCGCGCCCGCGCCGAGGAGACGGGCGCGCTGATGTCCCCGCCCTTCGACCACGCCGATGTGGTGGAAGGCCAAGCCACGGTGGCCCATGAGATCCTGGAGCAGCAGCGCGCGCCCTTTGATCTGGTGATCGCGCCGGTGGGCGGCGGCGGGCTCTCCGCCGGCCTCACCCGCCTGTTCGCCGAGGCCTCGCCGGAGACGACCATCCGCCTGGTGGAGCCCGCCGGCGCGCCGAGCCTGAAGCGCTCGCTGGAGGCTGGGGAGCGCGTGGTGTTGGACCGGGTGGACACCTTCGTGGATGGCGCGGCGGTGGCCGAGATCGGCGCGATCCCGTTTGAGACGCTGCGCCGCTTCTCGCCGGACGATGTGACCCTGATCGAGGAGAACCGCCTCTGCGAAACGATCATCGAAATGCTGAATGTGGAGGGCATGGTGCTGGAGCCCGCCGGGGCGCTGGAGGTGGACGCGCTCCGCTGGCTGCCGCGGGAGATGATCGCCGGCAAGCGCGTGCTCTGCATCGCCTCGGGCGGCAATTTTGACTTCGAGCGCCTGCCGGAGGTGAAGGAGCGCGCGCTGCGGGCGTCGGGCCGCAAAAAATACTACATCCTCCGCATGCCCCAACGCCCCGGCGCGCTGCGGGACTTTTTGGACATGCTGGGCCCGAACGACGACATCGCCCGGTTTGAATACCTGAAAAAGTCGGCACGGAATTTTGGCTCGATCCTGATCGGCATCGAAACCGACAACCCCGCCAACTTTGCCGGCCTAGAACAGCGCATGAGCGACCGCAGCCTGGTGTTCCAAGACATCACGTCAGATGATCTGGTGGCGAGTTTGATCCTCTAGCGGGTGGGACGCCCTCACGATCTTAGGGGGGATGAACTTAGACGCACGTCCGGCGTCGCGCTCTCTCCCAGCGCACGCAAGGCCGCAGCTTATACCTGCGCCGTGCGACCAGCACGGTGCGCGCCCGACCGCCCCCCAGGGCGGGCGCATTGGTGCGGCGCGCTCATCGGAGAGTTAAGGAGAGGCGGAGCCATAAAGCGCGTGGCGGCCCGGTTCCGAAGCGCCCACCCGCGGTCGGGCGCGCACCGTTTGCAACGCCGTCCGCCGATTTTGGATCGCGTCCTCAACGCATCCCAGTTGAGAGCGCTTCACCGCAACCGATTGAGCAACTCCCGGGACGGATAGCTATCCGCGGGCAGGCCCAGGTCGATCTGCGCGCGCTTCACCGCTGCGCGGCTTTTGCGGCCGAGTTTGCCGTCGACGCCGCCAGTGTCGAGGCCGCGGGCTTCTAGGGCGGCTTGGAGGGCTTTGATCTCCTCGAAGCTGAAGCTTTCCACCGGGCCGCGGCCGGGGCTGTAGGCGGGGGCGCCGGCCATGCGGGTGGCGAGGTAGGCCGCCGTCACCGCGTAATTGAGGGACTGGTTCCACTCCGGATAGATCTGGAAGTTCCGATAGGCCAAAAACGCCGGCCCGTTCCGCCCCATGGGCAGCAGCAGCGCCGCCGGCGGCCCGTCCCGCAGCGCCGCGCCATCCCGGCGGGTCACGCCCCAGCCGCGCCAGGCGCTCACCGGGTGCTGGATCGCCAAATCCGCCTCCGCCCAGGGCATCTCCCGCGGCGCGCGCACTTCCTCGAGCCACGGCTCCCCGCGGCGCCAGCCCAGATGCTCGATGAAGGCGGCGGTGGAGAAGATGATGTCCGCATCGCTGCCATTGAGGTCCACGCGGCCATCGCCGTCGCCATCGGCGCCGTGGTTCAGCACATGGGACGGCAAAAACTGCGTCTCGCCGATCTCGCCGGCCCAAGAGCCCACCATGCGCGCATAGGGAATGCGGCCGGTGTCCACCAGCCGCAGCGCCGCCAGCAATTGTTCGCTGAACAGCTCCGGGCGCCGGCAATCATGGGCCAGGGTGGCCAGGGCGTCGAAGATCAGATGCTGGTTCTCGGGCTTGATGCCCGCGCCGAAATCGCTCTCCAGCGCCCAAAACGCCGCGATCACCGGGGCGGGCACGCCATACCGCGCCTCCGCCGCCTGGAATGCGCCGGAGCGCCGGTCGATCATGCGCTGTCCCGCACTGATGCGACCCGTAGACACCAATCGGTTCGAGAAATCGACGAAGGAGAGCGCGAAGAAGCTCTGCCGCCGATCCCGCCGGATCACATCGCCGTCCCGCCGGATCGGGTCATAGGCCTGGCGCAGCGTCGCATCCGACACACCCGCCGCGGCCGCTTGGCCCCGGAAGGCGGATTTCCAGTCCGAGAAGCTCTGGGTGGTGACGCAAGCGCTGCGCGCCTGCGCGGTCTCAGGCGCCAGAACAGCCGCGCCGCCGCTCACCAACGCGCCCAAGGCCAGCGCCCGCGCCGTCTCGAAAATCATCGCGCACATCCCCCAAAATCGCGCCCCCCAGCGCGTTCCCTCAGGACGCTTTGCGCGTCGGCACATCCATCCTGAGGATCCGCGGCGGCCGGAAAGTGACGTTTTCCTCAACCGTCTCATGGATTTCCAAGGTCACGTCGAACCGGTCCCGAAACCCGTCGACCACGCCATTGATCAGATCTTCCGGCGCAGACGCCCCCGCGGTGATCCCGACCACCCGCGTCTCGGTGAACCAATTCCAGTCGATGTCGTCGACGCTGCGGACCAAGACGGAGTGCTTGCAGCCCGCTTTGGCGCCCACCTCCACCAACCGCTTCGAGTTCGACGAGTTGGGCGCGCCCACCACCAGTAGCGCCTCGATGTCCGGCGCGATCGCCTTCACGGCGCCCTGCCGATTGGTCGTCGCGTAGCAGATGTCTTCTTTGTGCGGGCCCTTGATGTTGGGAAAACGCGCCACCAGCGCGTCGACCACATGTTGGGTATCGTCCACCGAAAGCGTGGTCTGGGTGATCCAGGCGAGCATGTCCGGATCGCGGGGCGCGACGGTCTCCACATCCTCAACCGTCTCCACCAACAGGACCTCGTCTTCCGGCAGCTGACCCATGGTGCCCACCGTCTCCGGGTGGCCGGCATGGCCGATCATGATGATCTGCAAGCCCTTTTCGTGATGGCGCGCGGCTTCGATGTGGACTTTCGAGACCAAGGGGCAGGTGGCGTCGACATAGAGCATGTTCCGCCGTTCCGCCTCAGCTGGCACGGATTTCGGCACGCCATGGGCGGAGAAGATGACGGGGCGATCCTCGGGGCATTCGTCGAGCTCTTTGACGAAGATCGCGCCCTTGGCCTTCAGCCCGTTCACCACATGGGCGTTATGGACGATCTCATGCCGCACATAGACCGGCGCGCCCCATTTCTCGAGGGCCATCTCGACGATCTGGATCGCTCGATCCACCCCGGCGCAAAAGCCCCGAGGCGCCGCCATTTTGATGGTGATCGCCCGCTTCTCGCTCACGCTTGGCTCCCCCTGATCGCGCCGCGCTCGGACCTCACACCGCCCGTGCTCGCAACGCACGCGCCGTGTCTCCGCGCCGTGTCCCGCGCCGCCGCATCTAGCAGCGTTTTAATCTCTGCAAACAGCGTTTCAAACATAAGCGGCGTCAATCGGCCCGTTTGCGTGTTGTAGCGCGAGCAATGGTAGCTGTCGAAAAGCATCAACGGGCCGATCGCGTGTCGCGCGCCATGGCTGAACGGCGCGGAGGCCAATTTGCGCCCAAAAACCCGCAGCGTGCTGTCATGGGCGACGCGCCCGAGGCAGAGAATCGCTTTGAGCCGCGGCATGGCGTTGATCCGGGCGGCCAGATGCGGTCGGCATGCCGTGATCTCTGCGGCGGTCGGCTTGTTGCCCGGCGGCGCGCATCGGACGGCGTTGGTGATCATCACCTCGCGAAGAGCCGCGTCCTCACCGTCTCGCGCAGCCGCGAAGCCGAATTTGATCAGCGTCGCCGTCAATAAAGCGCCCGAGGCGTCGCCGGTGAAGGGCCGGCCGGTCCGGTTTGCGCCGCGGAGGCCCGGGGCGAGGCCGACAATCAGCAAGGGCGCGGCGGCGTCCCCGGCGGAGGGCGCCGCGCCATTAAACCAGTGGGGATAGCGGGCGATGTTCTCGCCTCGGTATGCGGCCAGTCGCGGACAACGGCCGCATCGCACGGGCGGCTCAGGCGGCGCGCTCGGGGGCTCCGGAGCCTGATTGATTGTCGCGGTCATGGCCCCTCCCCGCGCCGATCGCCGCCGCGACGAGAGGATTAGACATCCTCGTCGTCATACTCGTCTTCATATTCGTCTTCGCGCACATCGTCACGGTCGGCCCGTCTGGCGTCATCGTCGCGGCCTCTGCTCTCGCGGCCGACGATCCCCCGGAGGTCCTCAAGATCGATGAAATTGTCCGCCTGGCGGCGCAAATCATCGGCGATCATCGGCGGTTGTGTCCGGATCGTTGACACCACTGACACGCGCACCCCGCGGCGCTGCACGGCCTCGACCAGCACGCGGAAATCACCGTCGCCGGAGAACAGCACCATGTGGTCGATGCTGGAGGCGAGCTCCATCGCGTCCACGGCTAACTCGAGGTCCATGTTGCCTTTGACCTTCCGTCGCCCGGTCTGGTCAGTGTATTCTTTCGCTGGCTTGGTGACCATGGTGAACCCGTTGTAATCCAACCAATCAACCAGCGGCCGAATCGGCGAGTAATCCTGATCTTCCACAAGGGCGGTGTAATAAAGGGCCCGCACCAACTTGCCGCGTTGCGCAAACTCGGCGCGCAACTTCTTATAATCAATGTCGAAGCCGAGGGTTTTCGCCGCGGCGTAGAGGTTCGAGCCATCGATGAACAGCGCCAATCGCTCGTCACGATAAAACATTTTTCACTCCAGATGCGGGTGGGCCGTCGCCGGCCCGCGCCCCGCCACATCGGTCTGTTTGGAGATCTAGGGTTGAATTCGCGGTTGCAAAATGAACCTCGCGCGGATGAGAGGCGCGCCGCGACCGCGCTGATCGCCCTTGGGGCCAACGCGCCCTCCCCCATCGGTGGGCCGCGGCGTACGCTTGAGGCGGCGCTCGAGCATCTCCGCGGGCTCGGGAGCGTGCAGGTGTTGCGCGTGAGCGCGTGGCGAGACACCCGCGCCGAGCCCCCGGGCTCCGGCCCCGCTTTTGTGAACGCCGCCGCCGCTTTGCGCGTCGAGATGACAGCCGATGGTCTTCTCGATCGGCTTCATGGGATCGAAGCGGCGCTCGGTCGCCCGCCCCGCCTGCGAGACGCCCCGCGCTGGCGGCCGCGAGGCGTTGATCTGGACCTGCTCGATTTCGACGGCGCAGTGCTGCCCGATCAGGCTGAAGTGGCGCGGTGGATGGCGCTGCCGGACGACGCTTGCCGCGCTCAAGCGCCGGCGGAGCTGATCCTGCCGCATCCGAGGCTGCACCGCCGGGCCTTCGTGCTCGATCCGCTGTCGGAGATCGCGCCGGAGTGGCGCCATCCGCTGCTTCGGCGGACCGCCGCCGAGCTGTTATCCGCCCTGCCGGCTGGCGCGCGGGAAGGCGTCCGCGCCCTCAGTTGAGGCCGCGCCGCGGACCTTACCTCAGGCTGGCTCGACAATCGCCATGAAGGCTGGCCAAGCCTCTGGATCCGCTACAGTTTTGTCGCGGCACCCCGGATTGCAAAAGCCGTAGACGCGGCCCTCCATCTCCAGAAAGTCGGTCACCGCGCCGCCCGAATAGGGGCAGATCGCATTGACCGCGCCCGCGCCGCTCTCCACCGCGCGGGCGGGCCGAGGCGGCGGGCCAGGCCAAGGCGCGGTCGGATAGTCGCGACGGTATCGATCTAGCGTCTGGCCCTCGACGAGACCCCGGGCGCGCCATCTTCGGAAGGGAAGGTGCTCCAAATGCAGCGCCACATAGGCCAGGGCCGCCGCGCTCACTGGCAAATCATAGCCGGCGATGCGCATGGCGACGGGCGCGTAGAACGCGTCAGCGATGGAGTATGAGCCGCAAAGCCAGGGACCTGACACGCCGCCCGCCTCCCGCGCCTCTCTCCAGATCGTCTCGATGCGCTCGAGGTCGGCGGAGACGGCGTCCGACACCGGCGCGTCCTCATAGGCCACGCGCAAATTCATGGGACATTCCGCACGCAGCGCTTGGAAACCCGAATGCATCTCCGCCGCCAGGGTGCGGGCGATCGCGCGGGCTTTCGGATCCGCTGGCCAAAGCGGCGCGTCAGGGAATCGGGACGCCAGCTCCTCGGCAATGGCGAGGGACTCGCTGATGATCGCGCCGTCCGGCGTTTTCAAAGTCGGCACCGTGCGCGCCGGCGCCGCCTCGGACATTTGCGCGGCGACGCCGCCGGCGGCGAAATCCACAAAGCGATAGGAGACCGGCAGCTCATAGACGTCACAGAGGAGCCAGGCCCGGAGCGACCAAGATGAATAAGAGCGATCGCCAAGGTAAAGCGTGTAGGTCATCCCCGCCGCTTAAGGCCCGAAACGGCAGGCGGTCCATGGCCGACGGCCAGGGCGCGACGCCGAGCCGCGCATCTGAGCGCCAAGGAGCCCCGCTTGCTTTCCGACGTCTCCGCAGCTAGTTAGAGGGCCGGATCAAGCGAGGAATTTCATATGGCGCGCGTCACCGTTGAAGATTGCACCGACAAAGTGTCGAACCGATTTGATCTGGTGATGCTGGCGGCCCATCGCGCCCGGGTGATTTCTGCGGGATCTGAGCCGCTTGTCGAGCGCGAGCGGGACAAAAATCCGGTGGTGGCGCTGCGCGAGATCGCTGACCAAAAGCTAAAGGTCGACGGCCTGCGCGAAGACGCCATTGAGAGCTTCCAGCGCCATATTGAGGTGGACGAACCCGAGGAAGATCGCATGGCCGAGCTGTCCGGCGAGACAAGCGCCGGCTCGGGTCCGGAGGATCTGTCCGAGGAAGCCCTACTGCGCGCCCTCGCCGCCGTCGGACGGGAGACCGAGCCAAGCGGCCCTGATGATGACGGAATGATCGGCTGAGCACCCGCACTCGCCGCCAAGCGCGGCTCATTTCAGAGAAGCTTCTGTAATGCCGTGGCCCGAGCGCGCCATGGCGGACTGCGTCGGCGTTTAGCGCCGGTATGATGATGCGAAACGCGTCATCTGCGCCTATATTCGCATCATGACCATGATCCGCGCGTTCGAGCTCATCGATATGGTCCGCGCCTACAACGCCGGCGCGGATGAAGCGTTGCTGGATCGGGCGTATGTGTTCGCGATGAAGGCCCATGGCGCGCAGACCCGCGCCAATGGGGAGCCCTATTTTAACCATCCCATTGAAGTTGCCGCGATCCTTACGGAATTGCGACTCGACGACGCGACCATCGTCACAGCCTTGCTGCATGACACCATCGAAGACACGGATGTCACGGCGGAGGAAATCAGCGAGCGGTTTAGCCCCGAGATCGCTCAGCTGGTCGATGGGGTCACAAAGCTCTCCAAATTGGCGCTGGTCAGCCGCGAGCGCGCGCAGGCGGAGAATTTCCGCAAGCTGCTGATGGCCATGGCCAAGGACCCGCGCGTGTTGCTCGTCAAAATGGCGGATCGGCTGCACAACATGCGGACGATCAATCATCTACCCGAGCATAAGCGGGCCCGCATCGCGCAGGAGACGCTGGAGATCTTCGCCCCGCTCGCTGGCCGGATGGGCATGCAGCGGATCCGCGACGAGCTTGAGGATTTAGCCTTCGCCGTGCTGAGCCCCGAGGCCCGCGTGTCAGTGATGCGTCGCTTCGTCCACCTCAAGCAAACGCAAGATCTCGGCGTGATGTCCGAGATCGAGGACATGCTGCGGGAGATGCTGGTCGCAGCCGGCCTCGCTGTCGCTAAAGTGTACGGCCGGGAAAAACGCCCTTACGCGATTTGGCGGAAGTCCCAAGAAAAGGGCGTCGCGTTCGAGCAGCTGTCCGACATCATGGGCTTCCGCGTCGTGCTGGAGACAGAGGCCGAGTGCTATCAAGCGCTTGGCGTGATCCACAGCGCCTTCACCGCGGTTCCCTACCGGTTCAAAGACTACATCTCAGCGCCAAAAGTGAACGGCTATCGCTCGCTCCACACCGCGGTCATCGGCCCCGACGGCGCGCGCATCGAAGTGCAAATTCGAACGCTGCAGATGCATGAGGTGGCGGAGACGGGCGTGGCGGCGCATTGGTCCTACAAAGAGGGGGTGAGGCAGTCCAACCCGTTCGCCGTGGACCCGTTTCGCTGGCTGCGAGATCTTGTGGAGCGCGTGGAGAGCGGGGCTCCGGCGGAGGACGATCCCGAAGACATTCTCGAAGACGCAAAGCGCGAGCTGAGCTTCGACCAAGTCTTCTGCTTCACACCCAGGGGCAAGGTGATCAGCCTGCCCCGCGGCGCGACGGCGCTCGACTTCGCTTACGCCATCCACACGGATGTGGGCCACAGCGCCGTGGGCGTGAAGATCAACGGCAAGCGCGTGGCGCTGGGCGCGACGCTTCGCAACGGTCAAACCGTGGAGATCCTGCAGTCCGAAGGCCAAGAGCCGTCGCCGATCTGGCGGCAATTCGTGAAGACCGGGCGGGCGCGGGCGGCGATCCGTCGAACGCTGCGGGCCATCGAGAAGCGGCAAGCGGCGGAGCGGGGCGAGCATCTGCTGCGCTTGGCCTATGACCGCGCCGGCGCGCGCTGGTCCGACAAAGCGTTGGAGACGGCGGCGCAGCGGTTGGGGGCGGCGGATCGCGCCACCATGCTGGCCGATATCGGCGAAGCGCGGCTGACGCCGTCGAAAGCGCTGGCGGCGGTGTATCCAGAATTGGCGGCCGCGGCGGAGGCGGAAATGACCGCGGAGGCCGGCGCGCCTGGATCCCCCGGAGCCGGCGACAGCGCCCGTC
>JBCCTM010000119.1:0-9122 GCA_039198535.1 Pseudomonadota bacterium | reverse complement strand
CTTGTGGCCTAGACGATCCGGGCGTCTTCCGGCGCGACCAGCTGGCTAAAGCTGTCGGGCGTCGGATCGTCGGCTTCCTTTGATTCGGGCGGCAACAGCAGCCCAACCAGGTAGATGCCGTAGAGCAGAGCCCCCGTTCCGATCAGAAGGGTCGCCGCAGCGAACGAGCCCCAAATCATCTGACCAAACACGCTCCAATAGATCGAGCTTCTAGAGAAATCGCCGCCGTCAAACGGTCCATTATTGGAAGATGACATCTTAACGTCGCTCCTCAATCAAACCGCGCATAGCCGCGCTCTGACGCCCAGAAGAACCAATCGTCCACCACGGTGCCCGACAGAAGAATGCCGATGCCGCCGGTGATCGTCGTCAGGATCGCAAACCACCAGGCCCAGCGATGGATGCCTTCCATGGTGGCGTTGAAGCCCATGGTCCAGCGCCAGAACAACGCCGCGCGCTCGCTGGCCGTGCCGCGATCGGCGATCTGTTCGAGCTCTCGGTCTCCGCCTAAGCGCGTGGTGGCCATGATCGTCGCGCCATGCATGGCGAACAGCAACGTTGAGCCATAGAGGAACACGATCGAAAGCGCGTGGAACGGGTTGTAAAAGAGATTGCCCCACGTGACCGAGAAGGACAGCGTCCAATCCAGGTGACTGAAGATCCCGTACGGCACCGCTTCTGACCAGCTGCCCATCATCACCGGGCGGATCAGCCCGAGCACCAAGAACAACCAGATCGCTGCGCCAAAGGCGTAGAAGACGTGTTTGCCCATCTTCAACTGCTGCGCCAGGACGTAAGACCGCGCCCACCACGACAAGACGGAGACCAGCAAGAAGAAGCTCGCGATGAACCACATGCCGCCTTCATTCAACGGCGGCATGCTCAGCCCATATTCCGGAGGGGGCGGATCCAACGAGAGGTAGAACAGATCCCGCATGAACACGGCCGGATTGTAATCCGCCTGCGCCCAGAAATGCGCGCCCACCATGAAGAACCAGATCGCGCCGGTGGCCAGCGACACGACGCCAAAAGCGCCGAGATAGAACGGACCGAGCTGCGCGTTGCCGAGCCACCCCAGGAGCTTGGAGAAGGTCGCGCCGCTGCTGCGCTCGCGCAGATCGACGTCCTCCACCATGCCCATCTCGGGCGGGCCCTGCACCTGCACCTGGGTGAAGATGTTTTGGTACTCAGCCATTGGGTCCTCCCTCGATGTCGCGCCAGAACGGCAGATCGATGTACCAAACCCACCATTCGGCCCAGGGTTCGAACCACACCGTTCCAGAAATCACTATGCAGACGGCTGACCAGAAGCCGGCGTTCAGCGCCAACAACAAGCCGAGACGGTGAATGCCGAGCGGCCCGACGGAATAGCCGATGAAATCCCGGAAGAACGTGTCTTCATGTTCGGGATTACGCATCTCATTGCCCTTCTCCGGATTAGCAGCGGACAAGATCAGCGAGCCGTGCAGCGCCAGCGCCAAGGTCGTCGTGAAGAAGAACGTCACAGCGAGCATATGGGCCGGGTTGTAGTGGAAGTTTCCGTAGGCGTAGCCCACGTTGTTCACCCAATCGAGATGGCTCCAGATGCCGTAGGGGAAGCCATGCGCCCAAGCGCCCATCAGGATCGGGCGGATCACCACGAGGCTTGTATAAGCGAAAATCGCCACGCCGAACGCGAACGGCACGTGGTATCCGATGCCGAGTTTTCGGCAGATCTCCACCTCCCTGAGCATCCACGAAATGAAAGCCCCGTGGGCGCAAATGGTGATCAACTGCCAAAGACCGCCCTTCGCCAAAGGCGCCCAACCGAGCCCGACTTCGATCTCTGGCGGATCGATGGAGATCAGCCACGGGTTCCAAGTGTCCCCAAGGGACGCCCCGTAGAAAATCAACACCGTACCCAGCGCTGAGAAGAAGATCGTCGCGACCCCGAAGAAGCCGACATAGAACGGACCGACCCAGAAATCGAAGAGATCTCCGCCGATCAGCGTCCCACCTCGGACGCGATACTTTTTTTCAAAAGACAACAACGCCATCGTGTTTTCTCCGCTGCTGGCGTGCCTCGACTGACCGGCGCCGACAACGGCGCCCGGTGATGTGAGCGGCGGTGACTTCCGCCTGGGGCGGCGCGGCGCCTTCGTTTGGCGCGGCGACCGGCGATCCGAACGCCGCCGCGCCCCCTCGCCCCACCCCATCTGCGCGATGATCTGTTTGGGTTTGTCCCCTCCTGCCGACCTCCCCATGACGCGCGACCCATCCCGCGCGCCTCGACGAATTTCACTCCGAGCCTGTAGCTTTAGGCGAACATATCGTACTGTCAATCTAATTAGACAGTTATCTTCCGCCGGTTCTACACGACCGACCCGAAAAAGAGTTGCTTAATTGGACAATTTCGAAGTGTTACCGACGCTCGCCGCAATTGCGCTCGGTCGATCTTCAAACAAAGCCCGAAAAGCGGCGATGTTGTCTTTTCCAAAACTCGCCAGGTCGATCTCAATGTCAGTTATGGGATCAAACACGGTCATCAGCCCCGCCTCGCGCAACCGCAGATGCACGGGCCCATCCATGGCGACCCGATGCAGCCGACGGCGATGCTTCACCACACGGTCAATTGTGGAGATGAACACGCCATGCCCGGCCGCGTGATCGACGATCACGTCGCCCGTGAGCGCATCGAGCACCTTGGCGTCCCCGCGGTTGGAGCTGGTGATCTGCAGCAGGCGCTCAGACAACACCGGGCCGCGGGGCGCTTGGGCGATCAGAGGCTGGTCGGTGATCCGAACGAACGCCACCAGGCCGACCACGCACACCAGAAGCAGCGAGATGAAACGAAACATGATCTGCGTCGTGCGATCATGGGGATTGTGCTGAAGCGTGGGTGACCGCGCCATGGGATGCGCCTCCTCATTAGACAGCTCTAAATGTAAATCAATTCTTACAGTTTGATTCGCGAGACACGCAATCACGGAAGCGGCCGCGCAGCGCAGATCCAAGGAGCCGCGGCGATCGGACGCCGGCCGAGCCGGGACGCAGGAGCGAACCCGGGCTCAGTTTGATCGGCGTCAATACGTGGAAAAAACTAGAACATCCGGAAAATAACAGGAACATTTTGACAACACCTGGAGGGGCGCGTAGGAATGTTCACGTTAGGTCTCAACTTTGTCGCTGTTTATCCCCCGGTTTATCCCCGCGGGTCCGATTTGTAGGAGCGCCCCATGTCCGCCGCATCCCTCACCGCTCAAACGCAGCCCGTCGCAGAACCAGCCGTCGAAGGAGCCAAGGCGCAGAGCCAAAACGCAAAGTCGCGCGCCAACCATGCGATAACGCAAAGCGCTAAGCGAACGGGGCCGATCGAGATCATACAAGTTTTTCAGGACCCTTCGCTGACCCCGAAGCCGCGGCGGGCGGACCGCATGGAACCAAAGGCGGCTGCGGTCAAAGAAGCGCCTGAGCGTCGCCGGGCGCTGGCGCTATCCACCTGGCTCCGAGAGGGCGGCGATCCGGCGCGCCGTCCGAGGAGAGACGTTGCGATGGAGAGCGCAGTCGCCGATGGGCTGACAGCGCGTCAAGGAGAGCTCCAACGCGAGGCGCGCGCGCCGGAACAGAAGCCAAGTCCGACGACAGTACTGAGAGAGAAATCGGGCGACGGGACCGGTTGCTGGGATGTGGAGCTCAGGCCATTCGCCGAAGCGCCGACCACCGACGCGCCCTTAGGGCTCCCCCCTGAGGCCCGTCCTTCGTTGAGCGACGCTGACAAGCTCGCCCTGCGCATCAGCATGCTCGGCAATGAGATCGTCGAGCAAAGCCATGGGCCAACGCGACGCTGGGCGATCCTTGATCGCGACGGCCGACCGATCGACACGCCATCGCATGCTGCGGTCGCTGAATTGATCTCTAGAGGCGCGTTGGCCTTGGCCGGCTTTGTAGCGGGCGGCGCGGTTTGGCGGCTCACCGACGCGGACGCGTCGCGCCGGATGGCGCTGCGCCGATGAGCGAGGCCTGCGGCGAACTTGGGACCTAATTGCGTCGATCGGCCCGCGTTTAGTCGATCGACAGGTTCGGCCGGTCGACGCCTGGGGAGCGCGGGGGCCGATGGGCCAGGACTAAAGCGAAGCAAGACGGGCGAACATGCGCGATGGCGCCAGCGCGGCGCGCGCTGGGCGTCGCGGGCGCGGCGGCTCTCCCCGCGGCGGAGGGGGCGGCCGTGATGCCGCGGCTCGAAAGGTGGACCATGCCTCGAGCGCGCGCCGTCGCAGAGCGACGAGGCGGTCGACGGCGGACAAGCGGTGGGAAGAACGGTCGAGGGGGGAATGTCGAGCGGGGAATGTCGAGGGGGGAATGTCGAGCGGGAATGAATGAGGACGCGGTCGTCGAGCCAGCCAACAATAAGCGCAACGGTCCGCGTCATCTTTCGGACCGAGTTGGGTGAGACGGCTCGGGATATGGTCGCGGGTCCGGGCGGGGCCATTGCCGCCCGCGCGCCTATCCGCGCGACACTGGCTCCCCCAAGGACGGCGCGAGTGCGCTCCAATTCGTCGTCGCACCATTGGTCGTGACGGCTCGAAACGAAACGGCTCTCAAAAGATGACGGCTTTCAAAAGATGACGGCTCGAAGGTCGGACGCGGACGAGGGGCGGTCGGCGGCGGGGGCAGGCGCGTCTAAACGAGCGGCCAAACCAGCGGCCAAGCCCGCGCCGATGACGGCCGCCGAACTTGTCGCGGCGCGGATCGCCGAGGCCGGTTGCAAACATGCGTTCGGCATACCCGGCGGGGAAGTGCTGTCGCTCATGCGCGCGCTTGACGCCGCCGGCGTCGCTTTCACCCTTGTGAAGCATGAGAACGCCGGCGGGTTCATGGCGGAGGGGACGCATCACGCGGCCGCGCTCTCGGAGGTGGCCCCATCGGAGGTAGCCCCATCCGAGGAGGCCTCATCCGACGAAGCCTCATCCGACGAAGCCTCATCGGGGTCAGTCGCGCCGGCGCGGACCCCTGGCGTCCTCTTGGCCACCATCGGCCCAGGGCTCGCCAACGCCGTGAACGCCGCCGCCAACGCGAAGCAAGAGCAGACGCCGCTCCTCATCCTCGCGGGCTCCGTCGCCCCCGCCGAGGCCGCAAGCTACACCCACCAAGTGCTCGACCAGGCGGCGCTGATGCGAGAGGCCTGCAAAGCGTCGATCAGCCTTGCGGACGGCGCCGTCGACATTTTGATCGACCGCGCTGTGACGCTGGCGATGGAAGACCCGATGGGGCCGGTCCATGTCGATCTACCCGTTAGTCTGGCCGACACAGCGCAACCCCCGGCGAGACGCTACCGAGCGCCTGCGCCAGGGCCAGGTCGGCCCGATCTTGCGGCGTTGCGCGCGGCGCAAGATCGGCTCGCCGCCGCTGAGCGCCCGGTGATCCTCGCCGGTATGGGCGCGATGCAGCAAGATGCCGGACCGGCGTTGATCGCCCTCGCCGAGCATCTCGGCGCGCCGGTGCTCACAACCTACAAAGCCAAAGGCGTCATCCCCGAGAGCCATCCCCTCTCCCTCGGCGGGCACGGCCTGTCCCCCAAATCCGACGGGATCGTGCTGCCGCTTTTGGCTGCCGCCGACTGCATCTTGTCGGTGGGCTACGATCCCATCGAGATGCGCGCGGGATGGATCGACCCGTTCCCGCCCGAGCGCCACATCGCGCTGCTGCATGCGCAAGCGCATCATGGCATGCACGGGGCTGGGCTGGCGCTGATCGGCGCGCTGCCCATGGCGCTTCAGGCGCTGCTCGACGGCTTCGAGACCGGCGCGGGGCCGCGCGAGAGGTCGAGGACGCCGCCCAAGGCGGCTGGCGCCTGGCCCTGCGGCCGCGCCGCCGAGGCCCGAGCCGCGCTGGAGGCCGCGTTCGCGCCGCCGCCCGGCTGGGGTCCGCACCAAGCGTTCGCCGCCGCTCAAGCCGCCAGCCCGGCGGAGACGATCGTCACCGCCGATAGCGGCGCGCATCGGATCCTACTCAGTCAGCAGTGGAAGACGCCGGCGCCCCGTCACCTGCTGCAGAGCGCGGCGTTCTGCACCATGGGCGTCGCGTTGCCCTTGGCCATGGGCGTCAAACGCGCCGCGCCCGAGCGCCCGGTCTTGGCGGTGATGGGAGATGCGGGGCTCGAAATGGTGCTGGGCGAACTCGCGACCCTACGGGACTGGCGGGTCGGCGGCTTCTGCATTTTGGTGATGGTGGATGAGAGCCTGTCGCTCATCGCGTTGAAGCAAGAGCGCGCAGGCCAAGCCCCATTGGGCGTGGACTTCGGCGGGACGAATTGGCCCGAGGTCGCGGCGGCGCTGGGCGGCGTGGGCGCATGGGCGGACAGCGCCGACGACGTCAAACACGCGCTTCACGACGGCTTCGCGCAGGAGCGCCGGTTCTCGTTGATCGCCGCCCGCGTCGCGAAGGCCGACTATGATGGCGCGTTCTAACGCCGCCGCCGTTGGCTGAGAGCCTCAAGCGCCGCTTTTCTTCGGCGAGGCCTCCCGAGTGATTCGCTCCAACGGCTCCATGATCTCGCCATAACCGGCCGCCAGCGGCACGGTCAGGCAGGGCTTCCCCGCCGCGTCCTTCACCAGCTCAGGCTGCACCGTGGGCGGATCGAGGGCGGCGAAGGTTTTGAGCGCCGCCGACACGGAGCCGCAGGCGCTCAAGCGACGGAGGTTCATGCGCGTCGGGAAGATCACCGTGGCGCGCCCATCCTCAGCGCGGGCCAAGGCCTCCGCCGGCTCCAACCACAGAGCCTCCGTGGTCTCCCGCCCATCGAATTGCGGCGTCTGCCCCGGCGGCGCCTCGGCCAAAAAGAAGTGCGTATCGAAGCGTTTAGGGGCGAATTCTGGGGCGATCCAACGGGCGAAGGGCAGCAAGCGATCCAAAGACAACCGCAAATCGGCGGCGCTCAGCACGGACCGGAAACGGTCGGGCGCGCGCTCCACCTCGACCCGCCTCGGACCTTGCGCCGCGACGAGATCGGGGGCCGCCGGGGCCCCGGTCGCCCGATCCTCGGCCAGCAAAAGGCCGACTTCTTCAAAACACTCCCGCGCCGCGGCCACCCTGATCGCCAGGTCGCTCGGTTCGAACCCGCCGTCGGCGTGTTCAGCCCAAGCCGGGTCCCGGTCCGCCGGGTCCACCTTGCCGCCAGGGAACACCAGCGCGCCCGAGACGAAATCGATGTCATAGGCGCGGGCCACCATGAGCACTTCAAGCTTCGGCGCGTCCCTCAGCAACATCACGGTGGTCGACAACCGTGCAATCTTGGGTGCGCCGACGGGCTCGCCTGCAGGGTGCCCCTCTGTCGCCATCATGTGTTCCTCCCTCATCGCCCGCAAATGTCCCAGCGACGTTGAGCCGAGCTATACTCCATCCCGCTGTCGTCTCACTCGCTTTCCGCTCAGCGGCCACGCCACGTCAAAAGAATTGCTTGCCTCCGTTAATTGTGCTTCTCGGAACCGGGCCAAGCGGCGGGGCCGCTCCACTTAATGGGGAATGCGCGATGGCGATGGGGAGCGTCGGCGCGCTGGGAAAGTCGCGCGGCCCGCGTGGCGAGGTGTGCATAGGGGAGCACCCATGTCGTTTAAACTCCGCGCGTCCGCGCTGGCCCAAGCTTTAATCGAAGATCTGCAGCAATTCACACCGTTCGGCATGGCGGCCATGTCGGAATACGGCAAGGTCGGAGGATACGCGCCAGGCTATCAAGAGGTGCGCGCCGACGCGCTCGACTTCCTCGATTTGTGCCACGCGGCGAGCTTCCGCGCCGGCGCCGAAGAAACCGCGCGTTTGCCGGAAATCACCCCTGGGCGGGCGTTCAACGAGGCGTTCTTCGCCCGCGAGCGAGAGACGATCGCAAGCGGCTTGCATGCGGCGCAGACCGAGCTCAGCGCGACCTCTGACGACGGCGTCCATCGCGCCTTCATCGGGCTCGAGGACGAGTATCAGCGTCATTTTGAATTTTTGCTCCACCGCAGCGGATTGGACGCGCCGGATCTGGCGGCGTCAGACGCGGATCGCGCCGTGCTGGCGGAGAGCGGCGGCCCTTTCGCCGGCGCCGGTCTCTCGCCGGGGAGTGAGGCCGGCGGGCCGGCCCGCGTTTATGTCTCGAGCCGCTATTCGGCCCAGCTGACCGACCAAATCGCCGAGGTCGTCGCTCAATTCGGCCTGGACCCGGTGATCACGCCCGCCAGCGGATCGTTGGACCTGGCCAAAGTAGAACGCGACCTGCGGGAGTGCGTCGGCGGCGTGTTTGGATTGCTGACGCCGGAGCAAGGCGCCGACGGCGCGGCGCCGGCGGCCTCCCCGCCGCGGCCCGGAGCCACCCTAGGCGCGGCTTTTGGGGAGCGCGCGCTCTCTCCAGGGTTGGCCGAAGTCGCCCTGGCGGAGCGGCATATGGGGCGGCATTTGATGATCCTGGCGCAGCGGGAGATCGTGCCGCGCTTGCCGACGCGCCTGCGGAGCCGGCCCATCTTCACGCTTCGCCGCCGATCGATGGATCCGACGGAGTTTTCTGAATTTAAGAGCGTCGCCGCGCAGACCGGTTGGTTGCGCTGAACCGCGCGGTGACGATCGGGCGATTTATTGATGACTGAATTCGATCTGGCCGCCGTGGCGGCCGTCAATATCGGCGTCTTTATCGCCGCCGTGCTCGTGCTCATGATGCAGCCGGGCTTTATGTTGTTTGAATCGGGCCGCGCGCTTGGGCTCGAAGCCGAGTTCGAGAAGCGCCGGGCCATCTATTTCGACGAGGTCGCCGTCCTGCGCGAGATGCTGGACATCCCCCAAGGCACCACCTGGGCGCTTCTGACGCCCGGAGACGGGGCCGTCCGCCTTGCAAACGGCAACTACAACTTCACCCAGGTCCTCGACGACCTGGGCTTCGTGCCGAACGCGATGACCCAGGAGCAGATCGACCGCGATGTGCCGTGGAGCGAGTGGCACAGCGTCGAGGCTTTGCCGCAGATGGATGCCGATGTGGTCTTTGTTCATTACAACACCGCCGCGGGCTGGGGGCCGCAGAGCCTGATCGACGGCTTCGAGGCTTTGCTGCCGAACTGGTGCGATTTCCTGACCGCGTGTGCGGCGGGCAACGTCATCCTCATTCCCGGATCCTCGAT
>JBCCTM010000118.1:0-9182 GCA_039198535.1 Pseudomonadota bacterium | reverse complement strand
GATTTCTTGTGTTCAGAGGCGGCGGTCTGCGTCAGGATGCTGAAAAGCAACGCCCTCGGAGGTCCGAATGGGACGCAACGCGGAGATCGCCGCCGTGCGATCGGTGATCATGGAGTATGTGGACGGGACGGCGCGGCAGGACCCCACTCGGGTCAAGGCCGCGTTCCATCCTGATGCGGTGATGTCCGGTTACATCGGCGGGAACACGCTGGTGGGATCGCCCCAGCCGTTCCTGGATCATCTCGAGGCCGAGGCGCCGGGCGACGGCTATACCGCCGAGATCGCACAGATTGACGTGACGGGCCTGATGGCCACGGCGCGTCTGCTGGAAGACGATCTGTTCGGCCTGTCGTTTGTGACGGAATTTCACCTTCTGAAAGAAGACGGCGCTTGGCGGATCGTCTCCAAGCTGTTCCACCATGACCCGCCGCCCGCGGGCTGATGGCGCCGCCGCGCCCGTTTTGGCGTCTCGTCCTCATTGTCGTCCTCATTGTCCTCTTGGGGCCAATTCGCCGCATCGGGCGCGGCGCGCGCCTGTACAAACGCGGCTGCGGCCTATCTCGCCGCTCACCGCGCCCGAAATCACCTCGGCGCGCCGCCCTGCTCCTCCTCGTCTGAACGGCGGTAATCATGTCCGACGCCCAACGCACTCTTGATCTGACCGCATCCGCCGCCGCTCAGCTCGGTTGGCTCGCTTCGGGCGACGTGACGGCGGAGGCGCTCCTTGAGGCGCATGTGGCGCGGTCAGAACAGGTGAATTCGCGGACCAATGCGGTGGTGGCCACGGATCTGGCGCAGGCCCGGGCCGCGGCGGCGGAGATCGACCGGAAGCGGGCCGCGGGAGACGCGTTGGGCCCGCTCGCCGGCCTGCCCATGACCATCAAGGACTCGTTCGATGTGAACGGGATGCCGGCGGTTTGCGGCAATCCAGACTTCGCCAATCGCGCCACAGCGGTGGCGGACGCCTTGGCGGTGGCCCGGGCGCGAGAGGCCGGCGCGGTCATTTGGGGCAAAACCAACGCGCCCTTCATGGCCGGCGACGTGCAGACCTTCAACAAGGTCTACGGCGTCACCAACAACCCCCATGACGCCGCGCGCACCAGCGGCGGCTCCTCCGGCGGCGCGGCGGCGGCGCTGGCGACCGCGGTGACGCCGCTTGAGATCGGCTCGGATATCGGCGGCAGCCTGCGCAATCCGGCGCATTTCTGCGGGGTCTGCTCGCTGAAGCCCACCTACGGCCTGATCCCCGATATCGGCCATGTGCCGCCGTCCCCTGGCCTCGACATGCCGCCGCCGGATTTGAATTGCGTCGGCCCCATGGCGCGCAACGTGGCGGATCTGGAGCTGCTGTTTGACGTACTCGCGCCGGATGTCGCGCCGCTGTCGACGGAGTTGACGTCTCTTCGCGAGGTGCGCGCGGCGCTCTGGTTCGACGAGCCGGCCTTTTTCCTATCGAAGACCTATCGGGCGGCGTTGGGTGCGGTGGGCGAGGCGGTGACCGCCGCGGGGGCGTCCGTCTCGGAGGCGCGGCCCGAGATCGACATGGAGGAGCTGTTCACGGTCTACACGCGGCTGCTGCTGCCGATCATCTTCTCGGAGGCGCCGAAAGCGATGATCGGGACGGTCCGCGCGCTTCGGCCCATCTTCAAAGCGCTGGGATCGAGCCGCTACTCCCTCAGCAATGCGCTGGCCACCGCGACGCAGCCGGAGCGGGAGTTCCAGGAAGCGCTCTCGCGCCGCGCTGCGATGAAGAAGGCTTGCGACGCGTTTTTCGAGCGCCATGACGTGCTGATCGCGCCGGTAACCCCGACCCCCGCGCCGCCGCACAACACCAAGGGTTTGCCCTATGGCCGCCGGATTGAGGTGGACGGGGAGAAGGTCCCCTATCTGCGCCAGCTCGACTGGATCGCCCTGGCCACCGCCTGCCATCTGCCGGCGGTGGTGATCCCGACCGGCAAGCTAGACGCCGGCTTGCCCATGGGCGTGCAACTGATCGGCCGCGAAGGCGACGACCGCCGCCTGCTGGCGATCGCCAAGCTGATCGAGGCGCAGTTGGCGGGGTAATGGCGGGGCTCTGGTCGTCTGGCTGTGCGCCGTCGGCGGCGCGCCAAGGAGCCGTTAAGCCGCCACGAACGAAAGCGGGCCGCGGACTCTCGACGTTTCTGCGAAACGCCTGCCGCCTGTGAGGTTGGTGAAGGCTTCCGCGCCTCTCGCGAAACGGAGCATCTCGAAGCTCAATCGAACCGGGCGCCAAGTAAGCGCGACCGCGCGCCGGCCCGTCAGGCCGCCCCCGCGGAGGCGGCGGCCCAGCCGATCGCCGCGAGCGAAAACAATCCGCTGGCTCTCGCAGTTTCGAAAACGAAGGCGCTGGCACCCTGACATGTCAGCGAGCGCTTCGGCTTTTGCTAAGAAAAAGCCAGGTGGTGGAGCCTTCTGGATCGATCTCGAACCAAGGCTCTCGTCGTTTCGGCGAAACGCCTGCCGCCTGCGACGCTGGTGATCGTTTCCGCGTTTCGAGCGAAACGCGATTGGTGGTCGGTACTGGGCTCGAACCAGTGACCCCAGCGATGTGAACACTGTGCTCTACCAACTGAGCTAACCGACCGCCGAGCGCGTGTGATAGGGCGCGGGCGGCGGTCGGGTCAAGCGGTTGGTCGGGTGCGCCGGCCAGAGGCGCGGGCTTAGACCTCGTGGTCCCAGCGGGCGGGGACGAAGCGATAGGCGTCGCCGGCGCGGCCGACGTGGCCAAAGCTTGGGAAGTCGATATGCGAGCCGGCCACCATGAGCCGGTCCGTCGCCACCTGGTCCAGCACCCGCGCGCGGGTCGCCGCGGCGGCGGCTTGGTCCGTATCGAAGGCGATGGTCCAACTGGGGTTAGCGAACTGGGCGACGCCCACATGGATGATGTCGCCCCAGATCAGCATCGCGTCGTCGCCGGAGTTGATGGTCAGCCCCGCATGGCCCGGCGTGTAGCCCGCCATCAGCTGAGCGTCGACGCCAGGCGCGATGGACGCGCCATCCTCCACCAGGGTGAGGCGATCCGCATAGGCTCCGGCCACAGCCTGGGCGGCGGCGGCGAAGCCTTGGGCTTGCTCATCCGCGCCGGTGAAGTTGCTGGCGTCGGTCCAGAAGGCGTGCTCGGCGCTATGGAGCGCCAGGGAGGCGTTCTTGAAGCGCGCGCCCGTGGCGTCGAGGAAGAAGCCGGTGTGGTCGGGGTGCAGATGCGTGCAAAACAGCGTGTCGACCGCGTCGGCGTCAAAGCCCGCAGCTTCGAAAGCCGCGGCTGCTTTGCCGGTGGTGGGCCCGAAGGCGGGCGTCCCGTCCGGGCCGAACACCGTGCCGCCATCCACGACGATGGTGCGGTCCCCGGTCTCAATCACATAGGCGTTGATGGAGGTGTCGACGGCGGTGCCGTTCAAAAAGGCGGCCTCCGTCGCGGCGGCGGCGGCTTCGGTGGTGGCGCCGGTGAGCGCGGCGGCGTCGATGGGGACGAAGCCGTCGAGCAGCGCGGTGATGCGGATGTCGCCCACGGCGCGGCGCGCCACACCCACCACTTGCACCGTCTCCCGCGCCGTCGCCGCCAGCGGCAGGGCGGAGAGCGCCGCGGCGGAGCAGGCCACGGTCAGAAAGTCGCGTCGTGTGGTCATGATGATGGTCCCCCCGGGATCGGGGCTGACCAGCCTGGCCGCCCCTGTTTGTTGCTGTTCCGCGCCCCATACGGGCTTTGCGCTCAGAGCGCCAGCCTCTCCAGCGCGGCTTCGAGATCGCTGAAATGGTCGATCTTCGCCTCTGGGCTGAGGCTGTCGATGGGCTCCTGTGCGTAGCCGAAACGCACCAGCACCGAGGCGACGCGGGCGTTGCGGGCGGCGTCCCGATCCGTGCGGCTGTCGCCGATCAGCGCCGACCGCGCCGGGGCCCCGCCGACCTCGGCGATGCAATGGAGGAGCGGCCGGGGATCGGGCTTGCGCACGGGCAGCGTGTCCGCGCCGACCAAGGCTTCAAAGCGACCCAACACGCCGAGGCGCTCGAGCAGGAGGCGCGCGAGGCCCTCGGGCTTGTTGGTGCAGACGCCGAGCCGCCAACCGGCCGCGGCGAGGCTGTCGAGCGTCTCGGTCACGCCCTCATAGAGCCGGCTCTCTCGGTCGATCCGCGCCTCGTAGAGCTCAAGATAGTGCGGGAACAGCGCGTTGATCTCGCTCTCGTCCCGTGGTTCGCCTGCGCTGGCGAAGCCGTGGCGGATCAGCGCTTTGCCGCCAAGCCCCGCCATGCAGCGCGCCGCTGTCGCGTCGAAAGGGGGCAGGCCGTGGACCTCCAGCAACGCATTGGCCGCGCCGATCAGGTCAGGCGCGGTCTCGGCGAGAGTGCCGTCCAGATCAAAGATCGCCGCCCGCGCGCCGTCCCGCTGCTCCGTCATCATCGCCCCCAGGCTTTGTCGTCATTTGAAACGTAAACTGATCGCCAGGACCCGGTCCAACCGTTGCACCGATCGACGCAGGGTTTATCACCCAGATGTCGAGACACCACTGGTCGCCCGCGGCGGCGCATGGAAGAGCAGGCGAGCTTGGAGAAGGCGTTCATCATTCTGGCGGCGGGCAAAGGCACGCGCATGCGCTCGGAGACGCCGAAGGTGCTGCATTGCGTCGCCCACCGGACCATGCTCGGCCATGTGCTGGATCTCGCCCGCCGCGCGGAGGCGGTTCGGTCCGTCGTGGTGGTGGGCCATGGCGCGGAGGCGGTGGCGAAGGCCGCCGAGGCGCATCGCCCCGCGCCCGCCGGTCTCTCCTCGGCGCTACAGGAGCCGCAACTCGGCACGGCCCACGCCGCGGCGCAGGCGCGGGAGGCGTTGCGGGGCTTTGGCGGCGCGGTGTTCGTGCTGTTCGCCGACACGCCGTTGATCACGCTGAAAACCCTTGAACAGCTCGGCGCGGCGATCAGCGCCGGGGCGGGCGTGGCTGTGCTCGGTTTTGAGCCGGAAGACCCGGCCGCCTATGGCAGGCTGATCCTCGACGCCGAGGGCGGTTTGGCCCGGATCGTCGAGTTCAAGGACGCCAGCGCGGAGGAACGCGCGGTGCGGCTCTGCAATTCGGGCGTGATGGCGATCGACGGCGCGCGCCTTTGGGGCTGGCTCGATCGCATCGACAATGAGAACGCCAAGGGCGAGTTCTACCTCACCGACATCGTCGCCCTCGCCCGGGCCGATGGCGCGGGCGTCTCGGTGGCGCGGGCCGATGATCCGGCGGAGGTGTTGGGCGTCAATGATCGCGCGGATTTGGCCGCGGCGGAGGCGGCGTTCCAGGCGCGCGCCCGGGCGGCGGCCATGGCGGATGGCGTGACCCTCACAGCGCCGGAGACGGTGTTCTTCGCCCATGACACGGCGCTTAAGCCCGACGTCGTCGTCGAGCCCCATGTCGTGTTCGGGCCCGGCGTGTCCGTGGCCGCCGGTGCGGAGATCCGCGCGTTTAGCCATCTGGAGGGCGCGCGGGTGGAGGCCGGCGCGGTGATCGGGCCCTATGCGCGGCTGCGGCCGGGCGCGGAGATCGGCGCCGATGCGCGGGTGGGTAATTTCGTCGAGATCAAAAACGCGACGCTTGCGCCCGGCGCTAAGGCGAACCACCTGAGTTATCTCGGCGATGCGGCCATCGGCGCGGGGGCGAATATCGGGGCGGGAACCATCACCTGCAACTATGACGGCGTGCTGAAGCATCGAACGGAGATCGGCGCCGGCGCGTTTGTCGGGTCAAACAGCGCCCTTGTGGCGCCGGTGACCGTGGGCGCGGGGGCCATCGTGGCCGCGGGCTCCACCATCACCGCTTCGGTGCCGGAGGACGCGCTGGCGCTCGCCCGCGGGCGGCAGATGTCGCTGGAGGGCCGGGCGCCGCGGCTTCGCGAGCAATTGGCGTTGAGGAAAAAAAGAGAGCGGGGCGGCGAAACTGAGGGCGGGACGTAGGGACGGCGCGGCGGCCAACATCCGGGGCCGCCCCAGGCGCAAGGAGTGAACGAGCCATGTGCGGAATTGTCGGCGTCGTCGGGTCTCCCGACGCCTCAAACATCATGCTCGACGCCCTTAAGCGACTGGAATACCGCGGCTATGACAGCGCGGGCATGGCCACGCTGGACAAGGGCGAGATCCAACGCCGGCGCGCCGTGGGCAAATTGGCGGCGCTGGCGGACCGGCTGGATGAGGAGCCGCTGTCGGGCGAGATCGGCGTTGGCCACACGCGTTGGGCCACCCATGGCGCGCCCACCGAGGGCAACGCGCACCCCCACGCCACCGACCGCGCCGCCGTGGTCCATAACGGCATCATCGAGAATTTCCGGGAGCTTCGACGCGAGTTGGAGGGCCGCGGCTATAAATTTTCGACTGACACGGACACCGAGACCATCGTCGCGTTGGTCACGCTGAAGCTTGAGGAGGGCCTCGCTCCCTTTGACGCCGCCCGCGCCGCGCTGAAGCGACTGGAGGGCGCCTTTGCGCTTTGCATCATTTTCCGCGGCGCGGATGATCTCCTGTTCGCGGCGCGGCAAGGCGCGCCCCTCGCCATCGGTCATGGCGACGGCGCGATGTTTGTGGGCTCCGACGCCATCGCCCTCGCGCCGGTGACGGACCGGATCTGCTACCTGGAGGAGGGCGACTGCGCGGCGATCACCCGCAACGGCGCCCAGGTGTTCTCCGCCGACGGGCATCTTGTGAACCGTGAGGTCACGAAAGTCGCCGCCGCCGCGCTCTCGGTGGATAAGGGCGAGCACCGGCATTTCATGTCGAAGGAGATCCATGAGCAACCCAAGGTCTGCCGGGAGGTGATCAGCGTCTACACCGACAGCGCCGCACCGCGCTTCGCCGCGCCGCAGGGCGCCGTGGATTGGGCGGCGCTGGATCGTTTGAGCATCGTCGCTTGCGGCACGGCGTTCTATGCGGGCGCGGTGGCGCGGCATTGGTTTGAGAGCCTTGGCCAGATCCCGGTCGATTTGGATATCGCCTCTGAATTCCGCTACCGCGACGGCCCGATCGACCCGGCCCAGGCCGCTTTGTTCATCTCCCAATCGGGTGAGACGGCGGACACGCTCGCCGCCATGCGCCATTGTCGCGCCGCTGGGCAGAGCATCCTCTCGGTGGTGAATGTGGCGAGCTCCACCATCTCGAGGGAGGCGGACATGGCCTACCCGACGCTGGCCGGGCCGGAGATCGGCGTCGCCTCGACGAAGGCCTTCACCTGTCAGTTGCTGGTGCTGTTGGCCTTGGCCGCGCTCGCGGGCCGCGCCCGGGGCGCGCTGTCGGAGGATCAAGAGGCCGGCCTCGTGGAGGCGCTGCGCGCGGCCCCCGACGCCATGGCCTCGGTCCTGGCCCATGAGAAGTCCATCGCCGCCATCGCCGCCGAGGTCGTGCGCAGCCGCGACATCCTCTATCTGGGCCGCGGCCCCATGTATCCTTTGGCGTTGGAGGGCGCTCTGAAGCTCAAAGAGATCAGCTATTTGCATGCGGAGGGTTTCGCATCTGGCGAGCTGAAGCATGGCCCCATCGCGCTGATCTCAGATGATGTGCCTGTGGTGGTGCTGGCGCCGCGGGACGCGCTGTTTGAAAAGACTGTCTCCAACATGCAGGAGGTGATGGCCCGGGGCGGGCGCATCCTGCTGATCTCCGATCGGGACGGCATTGAGCAGGCGGGCTACGGCGTGTGGCGCAGCATTGAGATGCCGACGCTCGACCCTATGATCGCGCCGATCGTTTACGCCTTACCGGTGCAGCTGCTGGCGTATCATGGCGCGGTGCACAAAGGCACGGATGTGGACCAGCCGCGCAATCTGGCGAAGTCGGTGACGGTGGAGTAGCGGACCCGTCGGCCCCTCGAACGAGCGCGCACCCTCGCCCCGTGCTTGCGCTCCAGCTTGGTCGCAAGATGATTGCAGACCAGCCTGATCCTCCCGCTGGTTTTCAGTTCGCGATGCGTCGCCAGCCAGGTCGGATTACACGGTCCGCTTCGCGCCGCGGCAGATCTCGTACGCCAATATCCGCCAGCACGCCGATTTCCAGAGCCGGCGCCTGACGCGCGATATTGCGAAGCAGGCGCTGAGGGACGAAAGCCGACATGCAAGCGGCAGGTTCGGCCTCAAATGCAATGATCCGCCGCCCCCGCTTCTACCCTTCGGTTTTTGTATGGTTAGGCGCCGGATTATCGCAATTCCCCCCATCGAAGTTTGCATATGTAACTCGCCATCCAACGCCGTCGCGCGGTCGGTCGCGCTTGGGCGAGGTTAGGGGGGAGAAAGATGAGACTTGTCGCATTGGGAGCGAACGGGCGGACCGGGGCGCTTGTTTTGCAGGACGCGCTTGCGGCAGGCGATTGGGTTACGGCCGTGGTGCGATCCGAGGCGAAGCGCCCGCAGATCGACCATTCCCGGCTCAGGGTCATCGTCGGCGATCCATGCGCATCGCAGGCCCTTGGCGAGGCGTGCGCAGGCCAAGACCCCGTCATCTCCACGCTCGGCGGAGCGAAAAGACAAGACGCCGCCGTTACGCCGGGCGTGAGCGCCGCGCGATGACGGCCTTTGTGGAGCCCCACACCCCGCGTTGGTCAGAGGACTTTCGCAGAGAGAAAGCGGAGATCCTTAATGCGCTCGGCGATCACCAGATCGCGTTGCATCACATCGGCAGCACGGCTGTGCCGGCGCTGCTCGCAAAGCCGATCATCGATCTTTTGGGCGAGACAAGCGATCTCCGGGCCTTCGATGCGATCGCCGTTGTGCTCGAAAGCCTTCGTTACCAGGCGATGGGCGCCTACGGCATTGAAGGGCGACGCTTTTTTCGGAAGTTTGATCGAGAGGGGCGGCGATCCCATCATTTGCATGTGTTTGAACGGGGCTCACCGCATATCGAGCGCCACCTCGCATTTCGCGATTACCTGATCGCTCATCCCGAAGCGGCGTCGGCCTATGGCGCGCTGAAAGCCGATTTGACCCGTGGGGCGGGGGTGACCTGGGAGCAATATATCGCGGGAAAGGACAGCTTTGTGAGGCTCACAGAGGCCTCTGCGCTGAAATGGGCGCGGTCGCGCGCAAAGTGAGCTGTTCCAGCGAAGGTTCCGTCACGCCCCTTGGGTCACCCGTGCGAGCGGCATGGGCCGCGCGGCTCGGCGCTTGGGCTGCCGAAGGCGCGCGCCTGACCCTGGGGAGGCGCTTTGGCGCGG
>JBCCTM010000117.1:0-9236 GCA_039198535.1 Pseudomonadota bacterium | reverse complement strand
GTGGTGGCCGATCGCCCCGGAAGAGAGATCGACGCCGTCCCCCCAGGCCCGCTGGTGGAGACCCATGCGTTCGACCTGACGGACATCGCCGCGCGGGATGAGGGCCTCGCCCGCATCGCCGCCGCCCATCCCGCCATCGACCTCGCCGTTTATAATGCCGGGATCACCCAGATCGGCCCTTTCGAAGGTCAGGACGACGCGGCGCATCGGCGGGTGTTCGAGGTGAATTACTTCGCCGCCGTGGCCTGCGCCCAGGCTTTCCTCGCCCCCGTCCGGGCGGCCAAGGGCGTGCATCTGGCGATCTCCTCGGCGGCGGGCTTCATGCCCCTGTTCCAGCGCACTTCCTACGCCGCGAGCAAACACGCGCTTGAAGGCTTCTTCAAATCACTGCGGTCTGAAGAAAGCGCCCATGGCGTGGCCACGGTGATCGCCGCCCCCTCCTTCGTCGCCACCAATATCGGCGCGCCGGAGCGGGAGGAGACCGGCGTGGCGCGGCCCGGCTCCGCCCCCGACGGGGTCGATTACATGGGGGCCGAGGACGCGGCCCGGATCATCCTCCAAGCCGCGGCGCGGCGGCGGCCCTTCGCCCCCGTGGGGCGGGTCGCCCGGCTCTCCTGGCTGCTCGGGCGCCTCTCGCCGGCGATGCTGCAGCGGGTGATGGAGCGCAACATCGCCGGCCGTTGATCCGCCTCCGCGCGTCGCCACCGCCACAAACGCTTCCTTAAAACAACTATTTCCCCTATCCCGTGCTTCGGGGAGAACGCGCGACGGCGAAAAGAGCGTTGCGTTATGGGAGCTGCTTGGGGCGCAAGCGGGGGTCATCTCCGCCCATGGCGGCGCAAATTTTGCACCGTGTCCCCAGCAATAAGCCGGGGGATGAAATGCAAGGGGAAGCGGCGGGGCTGGTAGAGGCGGAGACGCCCGCGCGCCTCGAGGCGCCGGCGAAGCCGCCCAACGTTGGAGGAAGCGGGGCCGGTCCTCGGGGACCGGCTGGAGAAGACGGCCGCGTGCACTGCATGCGCGACGCGCTCCGTCGATGCGGCGACCTCATCACCTTCGCTTTGATCGCCAGCATCGCCCTCAACCTGCTGATGTTGGCCGGCCCGCTTTATATGCTGCAAGTCTATGACCGCGTGCTGACGAGCCAGAGCGCAGAGACGCTGATCGCCATCACGCTGCTGCTTGTGGCCGCTTATCTCGCTTGGACGTTAATCGACATCGCGCGGACCGCGGTGATGGGCCGCGTCGGGCTGCGCATGGACCGGCTGGTGGGCGAGACGCTGGTGCGCGGGGCGTGGACCCTCCCCGGCCGCTATGGGCCGAGCCAATCCATCGAGAATGTCCAAGACCTTGAGACGGTCCGCAAATTCACCGCGAGCCCGGGCCTGATCGCCTGGGCGGATCTGCCGTTCACCCCGCTGTTTGTGGCGGTGATCTATTTGATCCATCCGCTGCTCGCCGTGTTCGCCGCCGGCGCGGTCCTGCTGCTGATCGCGCTCACGGCGGCGGCCAACTGGGCCACAAAAGACCGGCTGGACGATGCGCGGGAGCTCAACCGCGCGAACCAGCGGGAGCTGGGCGGCGTCGCCCGGTCCGCGGAAACGGTGCGCGCGCTCGGCATGATCGACCGGCTGGTGCTGCGCTGGCGCGAAGGGCGCGTCGCCTCGCTCCGAGAGGAGACGCTTGGCACGGACCGCTCCACGGAGTTCAAATCCACCACCAAGGGCGTGCGCTTCCTGGTGCAGTCGCTGATCCTCGGGTTGGGCGCTTACTTGGTGCTGCAAGGGGAGATGAGCCCAGGCGGCATGATCGCGGCGTCGATCATACTCGGCCGCGCCTTGGCGCCGATCGAGGCGGCGTTGGCGGGATGGGCCGCGTTTGGCGGGGCGAAGGCCGCCTATCTGTCGCTTGATGAGGCGCTCAAGCTGCGCCGTGACGCGGAGCTTCAGCGCACCCAACTGCCGCGTCTCCGGGGGCGGCTGGACGTGGCCAATGTGGTCTACGCGCCGCTCGGCTTCCAGAAGCCGATCCTCACCAATGTCTCCTTCACCGCCGAGCCCGGCGATTTCGTTGGCGTCCTTGGGCAAAGCGGCGCCGGCAAATCGACCTTGGCGCGCATGCTGGTCGGCGCGTTGGAGCCCACCACCGGCGAGGTGCGGTATGATGGCGCGCGGATCGATCTCTACGAGCCCGACACGCTCGGGGAGCAGATCGGCTACCTGCCCCAAGACATCCAACTGGTGGACGGCACCGTGGCTGAGAACATCGCCCGCTTTCGCCCCGGGCAGGATGAAGCGGTGGTGGCGGCGGCGCAGACGGCGGGGCTGCATGAGCTGATCCTGAGCCTACCGCAAGGCTACGATACGCCCATTGGCGAGCATGGCCGGGCGTTGTCCGTCGGTCAAAAACAGCGCCTCGCATTGGCCCGCGCGCTGTTTGGCGACCCCCGAGTGTTCATCCTCGATGAGCCGAACTCCAATCTCGACGACGCCGGCGAAGCCGCTCTGGCCAGGGTGGTCGCCGATCTCCGCAAGCGCGGGCGCACCGGCCTGATCGTCACTCACCGCCGCAGCGTTATCCGCCATGTGAACAAACTGCTCATCCTGCATGAGGGCCGCGTCGCGCTCTATGGGCCGACCGAAGAGGTCGTGGCCCAGCTCAATCAGCGGGACGCGGAGCGCAAAGGCGGCGCGAGCGCGGGGAAGACCCCCGCCGCTGGCGAGGCGGCCGTTGTGAAAGCCGGCGTGAAAAAGTCCGCCGCAAAAGCGCGCGGCCAGGCGAGTGGCCAGACCACTGGCCAGGGCAAGGCGCGCAAGGCGGCGGGCCCACTCCAAAAGGGCGCCGGGGCCAAACCTAATCGGCCCAGCGGGCCTAACGGCGCGGGCGAGACCCAATGAGGCGCGCCGCGTCGGCGCAGACGGGAAAGCGAGGCTCATGTTGAGACTGGTCGGCGGCGGATTGCTGATCCTGGGCGTCATTGTGCTCGCCCTTTGGTGGGGCGCCACGGCGACCCCGAATGCGGCGGCGCCCGAATGGGTGACGATGCTGCATGGCTGGCTTGCGTCGGCCGGCGCATCGACGTGGACGCCGGATCGCGGCTCCTTGGCGCCCCTGGGGGTCTTGACCCTTTTTCTCGGCGTCGCCGCGCTCATCGCCGCGGCAACGGGACGGCGTCGGACGAACGCGCGGCGTCGCCCGCCACAGACGCTCGGGGCGATCGGAACTTCAGCGGCGCGCGCCCTGCCCGAAGATTTGGGCCTCGAGGGCCCGCACGCTTCGCAGGTGAAGACGTCGGCGACGGCCGAGGCCGAACCCGATCTTGCGAACACGCAAGAAGACCCGGCGCCGCGCTCTGACCCCCCCGTCGCCCATGGCGCCGACGCGCCGGCGATGGCGACACGTGAAGGCGTTGAAGCAACCGCCGAGACGACGCGCGCCCGCCCGCCGGCGGGCGCCGACGCCGATCAAACGGACGGAAACGCCGCCTCGGACAGCGCTCGGGCGACCGCTCCGGCGCCTGAGATCGACGGGAACGGCGGAGCGGCCGGGCGGCAAGGGCTCGGCGCCGCCGCGCCGGTGGAGCTTCCAGACGGGGCGCGCGGCTTCAAATGGCTGGGCGCGCTCACGGCGTTGGTTTTCTTTGGCGGCTTGGTCGCCTGGGGCGCCGCCGCGCCGCTGGAGAGCGCGGTGATCATGACGGCGACGGTGAAAGTCGAACAGAACCGCAAGACCCTTGATCACCCCGATGGCGGCGCGATTTCAGAGCTGTTGGTCGCCGAAGGCGATCGCGTCCAAGCCGGGCAGATCCTGATGCGGCTCGACACCGAAGAGCTTGACTCGGAACTCGAAATTCTCACGCGCCGACTGGACGCCCAGCGGGTGCGGGAAGCGCGGGCCCAGGCCGAGCAGGCGGATGATCTGACCATCGCTTTCCCCGCCGATCTGACGGACCGCGCCGCGAGCGATCGGGAACTCACCACCCTGATGCGGACGCAAAGCCGGCTCCATGAGCGCTCCATCGACGCGATTAAGGGCGAGATCGCGCTGCGCGAGCGGCGGATCTTGCGCATCGATGAACAAATCACCGGCCTCCAGGCTCAACTGGAGAGCGTGAATCTCCGCCGCGGCATCATCGCCGAGGAATTGGAGGCGATGAACACCTTGCGTCGGCAGAACCTCGTACCGCTCGCCCGCGTGCTTGAACTCGAACGACGCCAGGCGGAGCTCGATGGCGAGTATGGTCAGATCGCCGCCTCCATCGCGGAAGCCCGCACCTCCATCGGCGAGACGGAGTTGCAGATCGCGCAAATCAAGCGAGAGCGCGCCACTGAGCTTGAGACGGAGCTTCGCGAGAGTTTCGAGGAACAGTTGGACCTCACGCCGCGGATCCGGGGCGTGAAAGCGAAGATCGGTCTCGCCGATCTGCGCGCGCCCGCCAGCGGCATCGTGCTCGGGCTCAACAAGTTCACCGTGGGCGGCGTGGTGCGCGCGGGCGAACCGTTGCTCGACGTGGTGCCGGAGGACAGCAGCCTGATCCTGGAGGCGCGCATTTCACCCACCGATGTGGACAATGTGCTGCCGGGCGCCTCGGCGTCCGTCCGCTTCACGGCGTTTTCTCAGCGAGATACGCAACCCGCGGACGGCGTCGTGAAGCTCGTCTCACCGGACGTGGTGATCGATGAAGCCACGCGGGAGAGCTACTATACGGGCCAAGTCACCGTGAGCGCGGACGACCTGGCCGCGGCGGGGCTTGAGCTTCAACCTGGCATGCCGGCCGAGGTGACGATCCCGCTCGGCGCGCGCACCGCGATCGACTACCTCCTGGAGCCGCTTCTTGCGAGCATGAACCGGGCGATGCGCGAGGAGTAGGGTGCGACAAAAGCTGACCCGCACCCCGCGTTTTTAACCTAACCCACTATCTTTAAACGAGAAAATTGGGTTTTTCTCGCAACGGTTTTTAAGCCGAATTCACCTGCGGCAATTTCTCAACGCGAGGTCTTCGCCCGCTTGTGTCGTGCTATCCGGGCGCGGGGGAGCGTGCGTCTGTCCACAACGATGTGGAGACTTCGGGAAGTGGTGTTTCTACGGAAATTTTCTGCAGCTGCTCAAGAAAGGGCGGCGCAGGCCAGGACCGATTTCTTAACCATAATTTACACTCGTCGGCACGCCGCCCAGCGTTCCGACACACGCCCGTTGCGATCTGCGGGGCCGGGGGAGACGCCCGCGGCCCAGATCGTTCCGCATCGAGAGGCTTGACGCCGCGCGCCGCCTGACACGGGCGGCGACGCTCCAAAACGAAAAAAAAAGCCGCCCCGCGCGGCGCGTCGCTGAGACGCACAACCGACTGGAGACATGAGATGGACCCGACCGTAGACGATTTCGGCGAGTATAAGCTGCAACTCACCAGCGGCGGCATTTCCGGCGGCGCGGCGGCGCTGCAATGGGGACCGGACGGCTTGCTCTACGTGGTCGGGCGGCAGGGCTTCGTCTATGCGATCGAGGTCGAGCGGACCACGCAGCTGATCGATGATCCAGAGAACCCCGGCAACCAGATCGAGGTCACTGACGAGTATCTCGGCACGATCAAATGGTCGGCGAAGGTCGACACGCCGAACTTCAACGATATCGGCGGCACAGAGCAACTGACGGGGAACAACGCCGGCAATCCGGTCGGCTCCAACCGCCAGGCGCTCGGGGTCGCCGTGACCACCGATGAGACCACGGGCGAGACGGTGGTCTACGTCTCCCACAGCGACATCACCATCGGCGCGGGCACAAGCGGGACCGACAAGGGCCTCGACACCAACTCGGGCGTGATCACCCGCTACACGCTGTCCGTCGATGGCCAGAAAGACGTGACGGAGAACGAGGCGATCGACATCGTGCGCGGTCTGCCGCGTTCGGAGGAGAACCACGCCAGCAACGGCATGGCTTTCACCACCGGGCCGAATGGCGAGCCGCTGCTGCTGCTGGCCCAGGGCGGCCACGCCAACGCCGGCGCGACGAGCAACAACTTCTCCGGCCTGGCGGAATACGCCTACTCCGCCTCGATCCTGTCCATCGATCTCAACCAAATCGCGTCGATTGAGGCGGAGCGCAAAGCCGGCGATCCGAATGCGGATTACGTCTACGATCTGCCGACGCTCGATGACCCGACCCGCGGCAACTACAAGGACGCGAACGGCGACGACATCCTGATCGACACCAATTTCGACGGGGTCGGCGACACGGTGGCGGAATACACCGGTACGATCACCCAAGCCGAGAACGATGATTTCGTCGCGAATAATCTGCTCGACACCAACAATGACGGCGTCGTCGACACCATCCTCGGCGATGAGGACGACAACCCCACCGGCGTGCGCGGCGGCAATGACGGCTTGAACCAGGCGAAGCTCACGGTGGGCAGCCCAGTGCAGGTCTACGCCTATGGCTACCGCAACCCCTATGACGTGCTGGTGACCGAGGACGGCAAGAAGCTGTCCTATGACAATGGCGCCAATGGCGGCTGGGGCGGCCCGCCGCTGACCGAGTCGGGCGCGCCCGATCCCGATGGCGTCTACACCGGGCCCGGCGACGGCCCGCTGGTGACCAATGCGCCCAACCCGAACCAAGGCACCGGCTCGCAAGGCACCGCGAATTTCGATAATCTGCATTTCTTCGAGCAAGGCGACCATGCTGGCCACGCCCACCCGCTGCAGGCGCGCGGCGCCGATGCTGGGTGGTGGACGTCGCCGGGCTCGGGCACCAATGGCGCCGAGCAGCTGACCGACACGCCGCTGGGCGCCGGTAGCCCAACGCCTGGCCTGACGCTCCCTGCGGATTGGGATGAAATCGTCGACCCGAGCTTGCTGAACCCGGAGGCCGGCGATTACCGCGAAGGCGGGATCACCGACGGCGCGGTGGACACCGGGAAAGGGTCCTGGAACGGCCTCGCCGAGTACACCGGCACCGCGTTTGGCGAAGAGTTCAAAGGAGCGATCCTGGCGACGCAAACCGGCGGGACCGTCAAATGGATCAAGCGCAACGAACAGGGCGGGATTGACGTCAACCCTGGCGGCGGCGCGGCCGTGGCCGCCGATCAGGGCGTTGTCGGCAATACGGGCGGCGGCAATACGCTGGGAATCGACGCCGTCGGCGACCTCGGCGTCGACGGGCAATTCGGCGGCGCGTTCAATAACACGATCTGGGTCGGCCATTTGGGTCAGGACCAGGGCAGCAACATCACCATCTTTGAGGCCAATGGCGTACCGACGCCGCCGTCCGACAACAATGACGGTGACGCGTTCAACAACACGGTCGACGTGTTCGACTATTCCACCACCCAAGGTGTGAACACCTTGTTGGACGACAACGACACGCCGTCGACCGCGGATGATGTGTTCAACCTGCTGTCCGCCGGCCAGTCGATCTCCTATGAGAACTCGGCCGAGTCCTACGCCGACACTGCGCCTGGCGGCATCGGCGTGGTCGGCATGATGATCAACGGCGAGGACAAAGCCTTCGTCGACAGCATCGGGCTCGACGGCGTCACACCGACCGGCGAAGACGGCCTCCGCTCCTTCAGCGCCAATGTGGTGCCGGGCGGCGCGGGCAGCGGCCTGCAGATCAAGGACTATTTCTCCGGCACCGCCAAAGGAACGGCCAACGATCAGATCGACGCCTTCACCTACGCGGCCAGCTTCGACCAGTCGGTCGGGGCCTTCCAGATTACCGGCGTCATGGCGATCTCGGAGAGCGGCTTTGCGCGGGACGGCTCCGAGGCCGGCGTGCAGATGGGCGTTGGCAACCAGAGCAATTATCTCAGCATGGTGCTCGCCGTGTCCGGCTCTGGCTCCGGTCAGACCGCCAGCATCGACGTCTATTACGAGGAAGACGACGCCGAGGTCGCGTCCCAGTCCTTCGACATCACCGCCGCTTTTGACGATTTCAACTTCGACGGCGCCGATCTCATCGAGTTCCGCTTCTTCGCGGACGCCATCCGCGGCACGGTCACGCCGCAGTTCCGCACCTACGCCGTCTCGGAGACGCCGCCGGCGTTCACCTCCCTCGACACGGTCGATCTGACCGGCGACGTGCTGGACGCGGTGCGGGGCCAGTATGTGGCCAACGGGGCCACCTCGGCCCTCGCCTTCGGCAATATCGGCACCAGCGATCTGGAGCTTGGCGAGGCCCCGGCGCTCGGCAACGTCACCTATGACCGCTTTCAAGTGGACGCCTTCGCGCCCATCGTCGACGCGTTCGTGGAGATCTCCGACGTCGCCGCGGATGAGGATGCGGGCACGGCCTCGATCACGTTGTCGCTGGTGGACGCCCAAGGCGCGCTCGTGACGCTGGGCGACAGCGTCGAGGTTGATCTCTCCGTGGGCGGCTCCGCCTCCAGCGGATCCGATTACACCGTGTCGATCCCGTCCACTGAGACCTTCGCTTCGGGTGAGAACCAAAAGACTTACGTCTTCTCCATCGTGGACGACGCCGTCTCAGAGAGCACCGAAACCGTCGATGTGGAGATCACTGAGATCCGCGGCTCGAACGGGCTCGTCGTGATCCCAACCAACGGCGAGACGGTGGGGACGGTCACGATCTCCGATGACGACCAGCCCGTGGTCGCCTACCGCATCAACGCCGGCGGGCCGACCCTGACCGCCACCGATGACGGCCCGGATTGGGCCTCGGGCTCGAACACCGCAACGCTGCCCGATGGCGTGACGCTCAACACCGCCAATCAGAGCGTCCACGCGCTCCAGGGCCGTTATGACGGGCCAACGACGGCGTCTGGCGGCACAGCCGCGCCGGATTACGTGCCAGACGCGCTGTTCGTCACGGAACGCTGGGATCCCGCCGCCGACCCAGAGATGATCTGGACCTTCGCCGTCGACGCCGGGACGACCTACGCCGTGCGCTTGTTCATGAGCAACGGCTTCACAGGCACCTCGTCTTCAGGCGAGCGCGTGTTCGATGTGGAGATCGAGGGTTCCCCCATCTTCGAAAACATAGACCTGTCCGGTCAGTTCGGTCACCAGACCGGCGGCATGTTCGAATACGTCTATCAGGCGGGCGACGACCTGCTTGAGATCGAATTCATCCACAAAGTCGAGAACCCGCTCATCAACGGCTTCGAGATCCTCAATCTCGACGCCGACGCCGGCCCGGATGTGATCGCTCCCGAAGTCGCCTCCATCGAGGCGACCGAGCCGGCGACGTCCGCAGATCCGATCACGGTCACGGTCGTCTTC
>JBCCTM010000116.1:0-9318 GCA_039198535.1 Pseudomonadota bacterium | reverse complement strand
TTGCCGCGCGGGCTCGAGATCTCGAAGCCCAGCGCCGCCAGGATCCGCGTCTGCTCGTCGCGGTCGATGTCGAGCCCCACCAGCGCCGCCAACCGATCTGGCCGCAGCTTGATGGTCCGGTCGACGCCGTTGCGCCCTTTCTTCGGCGGCTTGCCCGCGATCACAAGGTCAGACGCTTCGCCGCCGCAGAATTCCAGGATCATCGCCGTCGCCAGCTCCGCGCCGTCCTTCGTGAAGACGGGATCGACGCCGCGGTCGAAGCGGTAGCGGGCGTCCGAATTGATCTTGAGGCGTCGCCCAGTCGCCGCGTTGCGCACCGGATCGAAATAAGCGCTCTCAACGAAGACCGCGGTGGTCGCCGCAGAGCAGCCGGTCTCCGCCCCGCCCATGACGCCGGCGATGGCCACCGGCCGGCCCCCGCCCCTTCTGCCGTCGCAAATCAACGTCATGCCGGCGCCGAGGGCGTAGGTCTCGTCGTCGAGGGCGACAATCTCTTCGCCGTCCTGGGCGAGCCGGACCTCGATGTCGCCGGACAGCCTGTCGGCGTCGAACACATGGAGGGGCCGGCCGCGGTCATAGGAGATGTAGTTCGTGACATCCACGAGCGCGTTCTTCGGGTTCAGGCCGATCGCCTTCAGCCGCCGCTGCAGCCAGTCGGGGCTCGGCCCGTTGCGCACGCCGCGGATCAGGCGCCCCACGAAATAGGGGCAAGCCGCGCCCTGCTCTTCGCTCTCCGCCTTCACATCCGCGCCGAGGCGCACTTTGACCGGCGACGCAAAGCCGCCCGGTATGGCGGCCACATCCCCGTCCTTAAGCCGCCCGACGCCCCGGGCCGCCAGATCCCGCGCAATCCCACGCACGCCCAGCGCGTCGGGCCGATTGGGCGTAATGGCGATCTCGATCATCGGGTCGGCGAGGCCGGCGTAATCGATGAAGCGCTGACCGAGCGGCGCATCCGCCGGCAGATCGATCACGCCCTCATGCTCGTCTGAAAGCTCCAACTCCCGCTCCGAGACGAGCATGCCATTGCTGTCGACGCCGCGGATCGAGGTGGCCTTCAGCGTGAGGTCGATCCCCGGCACATAGACGCCGTCCGGCGCGAACACGCCGCGCATATCCGTCCGCGCATTGGGCGCGCCGCACACGACTTGGATCTCCTTGGGCGCGCCTTTCGGGCCGTCGGGCCATGTCTCCACCCGGCAGACCTTGAGGCGGTCCGCGTTGGGATGGGCGCGCGCCTCCAACACGCGAACAATGTGGAACGCGCCGAGCCGCTCGGCGGGGTCGACCACCGCTTCGACCTCCAGGCCCAAATCCGTGAGCGCCGCGGCGATCTCGTCGAGGCTGGCGTCGGTTTCCAAATGGTCCTTCAACCAGGACAGGGTGAACTTCATCGCGTTCTCTCACGGCGGCGGTTTGGGAATGCGCCAGCCTTTAACGCGTGCTGCGGGTGGAAGGAAGAGACGCCCGCACGTCCTGCGCGGCTCCCGTCGCGGTTGACAGAGATGCGCGCCTGTTCCGTTCTGGCCGGCGACACGCCAGATCCGCCGCGCGACCAAGAGTGGGAGCCGCGGCGGGCCAGCTTTGGAGCCGTCAATGAACGCGCCGTCGCCTTCCGCTTTGCCGCCGCATCTACGGCTGTTCTCTGAGCTCCTCGATCATGTGCGCCATGGCGCCGTTCAAGAGACCCCGCAGGACTTTGAGATTCCGGTCGAATATTACACCGATCCGGAGTGGTTCGAGCGGGAGCGCCGGGAGTTGTTCCGTGGCTATCCGATCATTGTCGGCCACGCGGCGATGCTGCGGAAGCCGGGCGAGCACTTCACCCATGACGCGCTCGGCGCGCCGATCCTGGTGGCCAAGGGACGGGACGGGAAAATCCGGGCCTTCTACAATGTCTGCCGTCATCGGGGCGTGCGGCTTGTGGATGAGGAGGACGTCCAGCGACGGTCCAGCTTCGTCTGCCCGTATCACCATTGGCGCTACGGGCTGGACGGCGCGTTGCAGCACGCTCCGCTCAGCGACGAGCTGTTCAAGGGGATCGATCTGTCCTGCCGCGGCTTGAGGCCGATCCCATGCGTGGTGCGGCGGGGCTTCATCTGGGTGCAATTGGACGGGCTGCCGGACGACGCCGAGCCCGACGTCGCGACGCATCTGGACACGATCGACAGCGATTTCCAGGCGTTTGGGATGGAGGAGCAGCATTTCTATCGCCGGTCGATCACGACCCGGAAAGCCAACTGGAAGCTGATCGTCGACGCTTTCCAGGACGGCTATCACGTCGTCCGCCTGCACCAGAAAACCGTTGGGCCGTTCTTCATCGACGGCGGCGCGTTGCAGGAACGCGCGGGGTTGAACATGCGGGCGGCGGTGGCGCGGAAGGAGCTGCTGCAGCTGATCGAGGACGGCCTCGACACGGCGCCGGACAGCTGGCGGCCGCGCCACCACACCTCCTTCGCGCACTTCATCTTTCCGAACACGGTGATGGTGTTCCACCCGGACTACACCAGCCAGTTGGGCCTGTTTCCGACGTCGGCGGGTGAGACGGTGGTGATCCACCAGTGCTTCATCCCCTCCGAGCCCAAGACGGACAAAGAGCGCAAGCATTGGGAGCGGGCGTTCTCCATGGTGGAGGACGGCGTGTTCCATGCGGAAGATTACTACGTGTGTGAAAGCACGCAGCGCGGTCTGCATTCCGGCGCAAACAAGACCCACCTGGTCGGCGCCATGGAGACCGGCGTCGCGATGTTCCGGGAAATCCTGCGCGATGTGATGGGCCCGCTGCCAGGGGATCGCCGCTGAGCGTCGCCGTCGCCTGCTGGAAAAGCGCCGCGCCGCGCGGCGACGACTAGCGCGCCGCCTCGCTCAGACGGAAAACGATGGGCGTTTCGCTGTCCGTGTCGATTTTAACGGTCAAAGCGAGCCCCGCTCTGGCGGCCTCGGCTCTGGCGATGGCGAGGCCGAGGCCTGAGCCCTTCGAGCCTGCGCTCTTCTCTCCCGCGGCGAACAAGCGCTCGAAGTTTAGGGCTTCGGGCGCAGGGTGGGCGTTGCGCACGATCACTGAGGTTGGGCCGTCGCTCGGCGCCTCCGTTACAATCTCAATGCGGCCCGCCGGCGTGTGGCGCACCGCGTTGGCGACGAGATTGGAGAGAATACGCATCACCAGGAGCGGTGTGGCGGCCATCTCGGCCTGGCGCGCCTGGACCGTAAGGGTCAGCCCTTTCTCCTCCGCCTCGGCGCGGAACATCCGGTCCAGCGTCTCCAGCAAGACGCCGAGCGGGCTGGTCTCGGCCTCCGTCTCCGCCGCTTTTTCAATACCTGTCGCTGCTCCGCTTTCCCCTGTCGCGACGCTTGCGGTCAGCTGGTCCAGATAATCGAAGGCGTCGACGATTTGCCGGCGCATCTCGGCCGGCTGGTCGCGGCTGACGATCTCCAGATTGCGCCTGAGCGAGATCAGCGGTTGGCGGAGATCGTGGGAGGCGCGGGCCAGGTCCTGCGTGCGCGTGCGCGCCACGTCTCGGGCCTCCGCGTAATTCCGTTCCGCACGCAGCAACGCCTCGCTCATGGCCGCCTCCCGGCGCGCGGCCTCGGCCGCGGCGATGAGATTGCGTTCGCGATCGCGCTGCAGCGCAAAGACACGGACCAGGCATATGGCGCTGGCGAACAGGATCGCCGCGGTGAGAAACCAGCGGCCGAGCGCGGCGAGTTCCACCCCCGGGGCCAGCGCGCCGCTGAAATAGAGGCCGTTGGCGATAAAAACGAGGCCAACCACGCCGACAATGCCGATCTGCGCGAAGCGGCTACGGGCCCCGGTCAGATCCACGAAGGCGCTGACCGGGGCCAGATGGCTGGCGTTGCCGAGCGCTACCATCAGCACCGTGAGCGTCACGCCGGTCGAGAGCGCGCCGACGCCATTCGCCGTGGCGAGAAGGATGTTCACCAGCGCTAAGCCGAAAAGCGCCTGGCGCGCGCTTCTTCGCCAGCCCTCCAGCGGGCAGGCCGCGGCGGCGACGGCGAAGTTCGCGGCGGCGGTGGCGTGGCCCAGGGCGGCGTAGATCGGCAGCGGGATCGCCACGCCTGCCGCGAAGATCGCCGCCGAGCCCTGTTCGCTCACGGCCGACCAGCCGCAAGAGATCATGCCGAGCACCGCATAGAGCGCCCAGGTGCGCTGCCGGATCGCCAAGGTGACCACCAACAGCGCCGCCAAAACGCCGATCAGCAGCGCGTATTGCAGCGCCGCGGTGAAGCCGATCCAACCGGGCGCCGTCGTGATCGCTTCGATGTCGGCGGGCGCGGCTTGGGCGAGCCCTGCGGTCAGGAGAACAGTGGTGCAAAAGGCGCCGGCTCTCGCGCTGACCGGTCCCGCGATTGAAGCGTTCGGACGCGCCGGGCTAGGGTCCGGCCCCCAGCGGATCGAGGCGATGACCACCACCCCCCGTTTCAGCATGATCATCGCCGACGACCATCCGCTGGTCCGGTCCGCCCTGCGCGCCGCGCTGTCGCCGCCCGGCGCCGTGGAGGAGGAGGGCTTGGCCGTCCTGGCGGAGGCGGAAAACGGGTTGGAGGCCATCGCCGCGGTGAAGCGGGAGCGGCCCGATCTCTTGCTCCTTGACATCTCCATGCCGCTGGCCTCAGGCGTGGAGATTTTGCCTGAAATCAAGCGCTGGAGCCCTGCGACGAAAATCGTCGTGATGACTGCGCTCAACGGGCCAAACCTCCTGGCCAATCTCGTCTCCGCCGGGGTGGACGGGTTGTTCTCCAAAGACGCCGACACCTCGGAGCTTGTGGCCAAACTGCCCCTGATCCTGCGCGGCGGCCGGCATGTCGCGGCGGCGTTGGTCGAGCGGATGCGCGGGGCGGAGCCCCTGCCAGAGCTGACCCAGCGAGAGCGCCAGACCTTGAACATGATCATCGCCGGCAAGACCAATGCGGAGATCGCCGACCTCATGGGGATTAGTCCGAAGACGGCGGAAAAACATCGCACGAGCCTCATGCAGAAGATGGACGTCCGGTCGGCGATCGAACTCATGGGCAAGGCTCTCAAACACGGATTGGTCGACGGCAAGGGCGTCACTGACTGACATCGATCGCTTTGCAGGCGCGCGAACAGATAGAAGACGGCGCGCTCTCCTGGAGCCCGCCATCCTTGTTTACGCAACGTCTCGTCAGTGTCTTCGCCAGTCAAAGATCACCACGTCTCCCGCATAGGCGCCCAGGTTCATGCCGTCCCTTTTCACCACGCGGCCATTGTCGACCCAGTTGAAGTTCAGCCGCCGGTTCGATGGGAAGTTGGCGCAGCTCATGCGGCCCCGCGGCGGGACGATCAGCGGATTGATCCGACCAAACTGGTAGCGCAGGCTTTTCTGCCGAGTGGTCCGGTTGCGCAGGCAGACCCGCGTGACGCCCTGGCTCGACGCGCCGCCGTCGATCTTGGTGTGCCGGATCATGCCGCCGCCATGCCGCAGGGTCTGCACCAGCGTCTCCGGCGCAGGTCTCCGACCGCGGTCTGCGGCGCGCTTCGGCGAGCCGTCGCAATTCACGTTCGGATCGCCATCCACCAGCGTGCCCGCCTTCACGAGGCCGCCGAAATCGACGCCCGCGCCGACATTCGGCGTGATGGTGAACCCCTGGAAGACGTTGCGATAATCAAACCAAAGCGCGACGCCCACATCGAGGCCGGGTTTAAAGGCCTGCTTCAGATCCGCGAATGTCTGCGCGGCTTTCACCAGCTCGACGGGGCTGAACTCGATGCCCCAGCTGTCGCCGCCGATCTTGTTGTTTTGGCAAACCCAGAAGCCGACATCGACGCCGGTGGACGCGCCAATGCCGATGCTCGCGCTGTAGTCGGCCGTCCCATAGACATAAGCGGGGCGACGCCCGGCGAGATCGATCGCCGCGCCCGCGCCCGCGGATCCGCCGATGAAGACTTTGGCGCCGGCGCTGGCCCCGATGGTGAGCGTCCTAAGCAGCTTGCCGTCCGATGTCCGCGTCGGGCCGACCGCTGAGCTTTTGACATAGCGCGCCACCGAGCGCCGGTCGTTCTTCAGCGCTGTCTTCACCCGCGGGTCTGAGGCGACGCGCTTGGCGAAGCCAATCTTAGACGCGATCATGCCGCCCATCTGTCGGAGTTTCTGATCCGCCAGCCGGTAGCGCGGGGTGTTCGCGGTGGCGATGCATTTCCCGCGGAGGAAATCCTCGACGAGGCCCGAATTGCAGGAGGGGATGCGCTCGGTCAGCGTGCAGGGGCGCTGGTTCTCCCGGCCGCAGATCACGCCAGGGTTGTTTCTGACGCAGATGCCTTTGCCGAGCACCTCCACCAGCCCTTTGTTGCAGGACGGGACGCGCTCCCAGATTTTGCACGCGCGCTGATTGGCGCGGCCGCAATCAATGCCAGGGCGCGTGCGGCGAAGGCACCGGCCTTTGCTGAAATCCTCAACCAGCCCTTTGTTGCAGGAGGGGATGCGCTCCCAGAGTTTGCAGGGGCGTTGACCCTCGGCCCCGCAGCTCGCGGCGGACGCGGGCGTGGGGCTGCCGAGGAGGCCGACAGCGGCGACCGCGGCGAGGGCGGCGGTGGACATGAAGGATCTCACTTGCGTCTCCCAGAACTTGGCCGCGCGGGGCGGCCTGTGTCGATGGGAGCAAAATGAAAGCCTCTCGCGCGGAACGCATTGGGGGGAACCCCCTAATCTCAGCGCTCAGCCCACTTAGAATGAGCGGACGTATCTGGTTTTTTTGATGAATTTCCGGCCCGGGCGGCTGCCTCGGTAATAGAGTTTGCGGTCGGGACCGTTGCCGAGGAACGCGACGGTCGCCTGGAGCGCGGCCTCGACGGACCGGTGCTGCCCGGGCACCTTCTCCTTGAACAACAGACCTGCGACAATCATGGACGTGTAGCCGCCGCTTCTTTCCTGACGGATCTCCGCCAGCAGGTCGCCGGCCTGGGGCGGCGCTTCGCCTTCGCGCAGTCTGATCGTTTCAACGTCGCCCATCGTTCCGCTCTCCGTGTCCACGCCTCGTGTGGAGAGTGTCGCATGGGCGACTTAAGGGAGAATGAGTCGGCCCGCCCTTGGCGCGGACAGGCGCGCCGCTCGGCGCTGCGCGTCAATGACGGAAGCGGATATTGTCGCGGTTGAGCTGACCGACCGAAGTGACGCCCATCAGTTTCATGTCCCGTTCGATTTCGGTGCGCAGCGTTCCGAGGGCGCGCTCGACGCCGGCCTGTCCAGCCGCGCCCAGCGCGTAGAGGTACATGCGCCCGCCTGAGCACGCCTTCGCACCCACGGAGAGCGCTTTGAGCACATGGGTGCCGCGCTGCACGCCACCCTCACAGATCACATCGACCTGATCGCCGACCGCGTCGACGATTTCCGCGAGTTGGTCAAAAGGCGAGCGGCCGCCATCGAGCTGACGGCCGCCATGGTTGCTCACCATCACGCCGGTGCAGCCGATATCCACCGCGCGCTTGGCGTCGGCGACGCTCATCACGCCCTTCAATGCGAACTGCCCGCCCCATTTCGAGCACAGCGCCTCGGCGTCCTTCCAGTTCATGGACTGGTCCAGCATCGTGGAGAAATAGTCGCCGATCGACGTGGCCAGATTGCTGCCGGCGCTCACATGGCCGCTCAGATGGGGCAGGTCGAATTTTGAATGGGTGAAGTAGTTGATCGCCCAGCCCGGATGCATGGCGAAGCTGATCAGGCTCGACGGCGTCAGCCGCGGCGGCGAGGTGAAGCCGGTGCGCAAATCGCGCTCTCGATTGCCGCCGGTTATGGTGTCGACGGTCAGCGCCATCACGTCGAACTTGGCCGCTTTCGCGCGCTCCAGCAGCGCGTCATTCAGCCCGCGATCCTTGTGGAAATAGAACTGGAACAGTTTCGGCCCGTCGGTGAGCTCGGCGATCTCTTCGACGCTGACGGTCGCCAGGGAGGAGACGCCGAACATGGTGCCGAACTTCTGGGCCGCGCGGGCCACGGCGCGCTCGCCCTCATGGTGAAACAACCGTTGGAGCGCGGTGGGCGCGCAGTAGAGCGGCATATCGAGCTTTTGGCCCATCACCGTGACGCTCATGTCGATCTCAGCCACATCCGCCAGCACATTGGGGATCAGATCGCAGCTTTCATAGGCGGCGGTGTTCCGTCGGTAGCTCACCTCATCATCCGCGGCCCCGTCGATGTAGTGAAAAATCGGGCCGGGCAGGCGCCGCTTGGCGAGGGCGCGAAAATCCTTGAAATTGTGGCAGTTGTTGAGGCCCATCGGCGCGGCTCCGGGATGCGGTTGGAGCTTGCGTTCTCCGACGGCGCTGAAACGGGTTCAACGCCTTCGCCGCGAACGCGCTGAATTTGCCGCAGGCGCTTATCCGCGCAGGAACGCCAGCCCTCCGGCCTGTAGGCGCCGCGGCTTAGGCGGCGCTAGAGCGTCCTGCAGGATTGCGCGCGTAGATCGCGGCGTTCAACGCCGCGGCGTAGCTGACCCAGGCCAAGTACGGCGTGAACAGCCAGCCAGACACGGTGTCCACCATGAAAAAAACGGCCGTGCAGGCGGCCACGGCGGCCCAGAGCAAACCGATCACCACGAGCGCGCCGCCGATCCGTTGCAAGCCAAAAAAGATCGGCGTCCAGAGCGTGTTGAGCGCGATTTGCAGCGCCCAGAGCGCCGGCGCATAGCGGGCGACGCCGGACGCCGCCTCGCCGCCAACGCCTTCCAGCGCCAGGGAAACGCGCATGCCCGCCCAAGACATGGAGAGGTAGAGCACGGTCCAAGCCAAGGGGAACAGCCAGTCGGGCGGCGTCCAGCTTGGTTTGGCGAGTGTCTCATACCACGCGCCGGGCGGGAACGCGCCGCCCGTGGCCCCCGCCGCAGCGCAGGCCACGAAGTAGATGGCGAACAGGGTCGGATCGAATACCGCAAGATCCATGACATCCTCCTTGCGGCGGCGCTGCTAGCGGCCGACCGCGATCGTCTCTTTCCTCGCGGCCCCGGTCTCGGCCTCGGTCTGGGCCCCGGTCCGGGCTCCCCTCTCGGCGCCAGTCTCGGCGGCGACCGAGGCTGGGGCGGTGCGGGCGTTGGCGGCGCGCAAAGCCGTGCGGCGGCGCTCATCTTCGGACCGAAGCTGCGCCAGCGTCGCCGCCAGCGCGCCGAAGCGCCCGTCGCCCCAAGGCGCCGCCGAAGCGGGGCGCAGCGCCGCCGCCTCCACCAAAAACGCCGTCTCGTCCGCCGGCGGCGCGTAGATCACCGCCGAACGCGGGGTCACGGCGATGGCGAGGGCTTGCGCATGGGAAAGGCCCAACCAAGCGAGCTTGCGCCACCGTCCGGTGCTCG
>JBCCTM010000115.1:0-9378 GCA_039198535.1 Pseudomonadota bacterium | reverse complement strand
CGCGCCGCTTATGCTCGCGCAGGGCCGAGACGAGCGCCCGCTCGCCCTCCTGATCGAGATGGGCGTTGGGCTCGTCGAGGATCAGGAGCGCCGGGTCGCCGTAGAAAGCTCGAGCGAGGCCGATGCGTTGGCGCTGCCCACCCGACAAGGAGAGCCCGCCCGGCGCCAGCGGATCGAGCCAGGTGTCGTAGCCGTCTGGCAGGCGGAGGATCATCTCATGGGCGCCGGCGCGGCGCGCGGCGTCGACGATGGCGCTCGGGTCGGGGTCGATGTCCAGCCGGGCGATGTTGGTGGCGATCGTGCCCGTCATCAGTCCCACATCCTGGGGCAGATAGCCCATGTGCCGGCCGATCCCGTCCGCCGGCCATTGGTCGAGCGTCGCGCCGTCGATGCGCACGGCGCCGGCGGTCGGCCTCCACAGGCCGGTGAGCGCATAGGCGAGGCTGGTTTTGCCGCTGCCCGATGGGCCCACCACGGCGACGGCCTCGCCCGGGGACACATCGAGGCTCACCGAGACGACGCAGAGCGCTTTCGAACGGGGCGCGCTCACGGAGAGATTGCGCACGGTCAGCTTGCCCTGCGGCTTCGGCAGCACCATCGGCTCCTCCGCGGCGGGATGGGCGGCGAGCAGAGCTTCCAGCGTCCGCCAGCCGCGGCGCCCGCGGGCGATGGTGGGCCATAGCGCCACCGCCTGCTCCACCGGCGCCAACGCCCGGCCCAAAAGGATCGACGCGGCGATCATGGCGCCGGCCGTGATCGCCCCTTGGATCGCCAGCGCCGCGCCCGCCGCCAGCATCGCCGATTGCAGCCAGAGCCGCAGGGCTTTGCTGGAGGCCGCGAAGCCGGCGGTCCGGTCCGAGGCGGCGATCCGGGCGCCCATGGCCTCGGATTTGGCGATCGCCAAGCGGTCCACCACGGCGCCGCCCATGCCGAGGGCGCGGATCGCCGGCCGTTCCCGCGAGAGCGCGTCGGCCAAGCGGTCAGCCCCGCCGGTGGCGGCCTGCGCGGCCTCCTGGGCGGGCCGGGAGCGCCACTGATTGAGGAGCGCCAGGGCGATCATCACCACGCCGCCGGCCACGGCGAGGACGCCAAGCCAAAAGTGAAAAACGAACAAGGCCGCGATGAAGATCGGCGTCCAGGGCGCGTCGAAAAACACGAACGGGGCCGGGCCGGACAGCGTCTGTTGGATCGCGTTGAGCTCCCGCGGCGCGTCATGCCCGTCATTTCCGCCCGTCTCCAGCGCCAGCGCCTCCGCCCGTGGTGACAGCAAGGCGTGGATGCGCGCCCCGACCCGGGCCATCACCCGTCCCCGTGCGAAATCGAGCACGCCCATCATGGCGTAGAGCGCGGTCACCAGCAGGATGAGCGCCAGCAGCGTCGCCTCGGAGCGGCTGGCCAGCACTCGGTCGTAGACCTGCAACATGAACAGCGGGCCGGTGAGCATCAGCAAATTGACGAAGGCGCTGAAGACGCCGCTCCAGATCAACAGCCAGCGGCTGCGCCGCAAGGCTTGGGAGAGTTCGGTCTCGGCGCCGCGCTGTCCGACGGCGTGGGCCGCGTCTCCCTTATGCGGCGCGCGCGAAGCGGCGCGTTGGGTGTTTTGGTCCGCCACGGTCGGCTCCTTCCCATAGCTCTAAAGGCGATTGGCGTCGGTCGGGGGCGAGGCGCATGCGCTCGGCGCGCGTCCCGCCCCCAAGGGTCATGGAATGATCAAGCGCGGCGCTTAGGCCGCAGCCCCGTCGAGTTCGGACAGCTCGGCCTCGGGACCGACCACCGGCTCACCATCGGCGACCGTCGCCGCCTCAGAGGCCATCGGATCGATGGCCGGATCCATGGGCGCCACATCGCCTTGATCCAATTGGAAAGCCGCGATCATGGCGCCGGAGGCGTCCTCCTCCGCGCCGCCGGCGGCCTCCAGGAGACCGCTCAGATCGATCGGGATCAGCACCTGATCGATCACCTGGATCTTGCCATTTGACGCCTCGACGTCTCGCCCGACGATCTTTGGGTCCGGCAAGCCTTTATCCGCATCGATCAACTTGGAGCCGGCGACATGGAAGGATTGCGCCTGCCCGTCGATCTCCAGCAGCGTCTCCACATCGCGGTCCGAACGAATGTCCCGGAAGGACTTTTCGCCGGCCGAGACATGGTAGGCCAGCACATCGCCGAGCGTCGCCACCGCAGCCTCGGTGGATCCAGTCAGGTCGACCAAGCCGCCCACCAACGCTTCGAAGGCGGCGTCCTCGTCCTCTCCTTGAAAGCCGAACTCCCGCGCCAGCGCGATGAAGGCGGCGTCCGTGGGCGCGAACACGGTGAGATCCGCCTCCGGATCGGACGCCGCCGCCAGCAGCGGGTCGCCCGCCTCCGCGGTGAGCGCCAGGGCCTTCACCAGCAGGTCGAAATCCCCGTTCACTGCAGCGATCTCGGCGATGGTGTCGTCGCTCCGCGCCGCGTCGATCAAGCCGCTGAGATCGATGGGGATCAGCACCTGATCGATCACCTGGATCACCCCGTTGGAGGCGTCCACGTCCCGGCCGGTGATGCGCGGGTTCTCCAGCGCGTCGTCGGCGTCGATCAGCGAGCGCCCGCTCACATGGAAGCTCTGCGCCTCGCCGTCGATCTCCAGCAGCGTGGTGACGTCGCCCTCGGCGCGGATTTCCCGGGAGGACTGCTCTCCGGCGGAGACGTGATAGGCGAGCACATCGCCCAACGTCTTTATGGCCGCCTCGGGCGATCCGGTGATCTCGGTCAGCCCGTCGACCAACACCTCGAAGGCGCGCGCCTCATCATCGCCCTCATAGCCGAACTCGCGGGCCAGCGCGATGAAGGCCGCATCCGTCGGCGCGAACACGGTGAGCTCGGCGGTGGGGTCGCTGGCGGCGGCGAGCAGTCCGGAGCCGCCCTCCTCCGCCGTCAACGCCAGCGCTTTGACCAAAATGTCGAAGTCACCGGCGTCCTGCGCGATCTCGGCGATGGTGGGGACCGTGGCGTCATCGATCAGCTCGCTCAGCTCGAGCGGGATCAGCACATTGTCGATCACTTGGATCTTACCGTTGGAGGCCTCGACGTCCCGGCCTGTGATGCGCGGGTTGGCGAGGCCGTCATCGGCGTCGATCAGCGACCGGCCGCTCACCTGGAAGCTTTGGGCGACCCCATCGATCTCCAGAAGCGTCGTGACCTCGCCCTCTTTCCGGATCTCTCGGAAAGACTGCTCGCCCGCGGAGACGTGATAGGCCAGCACATCGCCTAGCGTGGCGATCGCCGCCTCCGGGGAGCCGGTGAGGTCGGTCAGCCCCTGGACCAGCGCGTCGAAAGCGTCCTGCTCGTCATGGCCCTCATAGCCAAATTCGCGCGCGAGGTTGATGAAGGCGGCGTCGGTCGGCGCGAACACAGTCAGCGCCGCCGTCGGGTCGGCGGCCGCGTTGAGCAGCGGCGAGCCCGCCTCGCCCGTCAGCGCCAGCGCTTTGACCAGGATGTCAAAATCGCCGTTGGTCGCGGCGATCTCGGCGATGGTGGGGAGGGTCGCGTCCTCGATGAGGCCGCTGAGATCGATCGGAATGAGCACTTGATCGATGACCTGGATGGTCCCATTGGCGGCGTCGATGTCGCGGGCCACCACTTTGGGGTTTTTCAACCCGTCATCTTCGTCGATCAGCCGACGACCATTGACCTCAAAGCTGACCGGCGCGCCGTCGATCTCCAGGAGGGTCTCCACCTCGCCCTCGCTGCGAATGTCGCGGAATGATTTCTCACCGGCGGAGACGTGATAGGCGAGCACGTCGCCCAGCGTCTTGACGGCGGCTTCCGGCGACCCGGTCAGCTCCGTCAGGCCTTGAACGATGGCGTCGAACGCCTCCTGCTCGTCATGGCCCTCATAGCCAAACTCCCGGGAGAGCGCGAGGAAAGCGGCGTCGGTGGGGGCGAACACCGTGAGGTCTGCGCTCGCGTCGGAGGCTGCGCTCAATAGGATCGAGCCGCCCTCATCGGCGGTGAGCGCCAGCGCCTTCACCAGGATATCGAAATCGCCATTGGCCGCCGCGATCTCAGCGATGGTCTCCTGGGGTTTGTTGGCCGCCGCGATCAACCCGCTCAGATCGATCGGGATCAGCACCTCGTCGATGACTTGGATCACGCCGTTGGAGGCGTCGACGTTCTTTTGCACCACGCGCGGGTTCTCGAGACCCTTGTCGACGTCGATCAATTGGCGGCCCGCAACATGGAAGCTCTGCGGCTCTCCATCGATCACCAGCAGCGTCTCGACATCGCCCTCGTTGCGGATGTCGCGGAAGCTCTTCTCACCGCCGGAGACGTGGTAGGCCAGTACGTTGTCGAGCGTTTGCACCGCCGCTTCTGGGGAGCCGGTCAGCTCGGTCAAGCCTTCGACCAGGGCGTCAAAGGCTTCCTGCTCATCATGGCCCTCATAGCCAAACTCGCGCGCCAGGGAGAAAAACGCCTCATCCGTGGGCGCGAAAACGGTGAGATCCGCATGGGGGTCCGCCGCGGCCGCGAGCAGGCTTGAGCCGTTCTGCGCCGTCAAAGCCAACGCTTTCACCAAGATGTCGAAGGAGCCGGATCCAGAGGCGATCTCGGCGATGGTCTGCTGCTTCATAGACATGGGATGCCCTTCCGTTCGTATCGGTAGAGGGCGAGCTAGCGTTGTGGGATTTTTTTCCACGCACTTTCGAGGAGATCACGGCTTCGTGATCATTTTTTTTAAATGTTCATTATCAACTGGTTATTTTGGATGCGATCGGAAGCTGGTGGTGAGTAGCCCCCGACGTCGTCGCCCCCCTGAAAGGCGACGCGGAGGATGCAAGCCGCACTCGAACCGGCGCCACAGGACGCCGCCACGAAGTCGACAATGATCAATGAGACGCCACGCATCAGCCCTGTCGCGGCGCGTGAACAGCGCGCGGGAACCGGTCCGGGTCGGTATGCGGCGCTGCGCCACGGAGCCGGCCCGCGCCAAGCGTTGGACATAGTCTAGCAGATCAAGTCTTACGCATGCGAACCGCGACCAACGCGGCGCCTGTAGCTTTTGAGGTCGCGCCCATGCTCCGCCCCCTCGCCGCCATCCTCCTCGCCGCGCTTTTGAAGGGGTGCGGCCAGGCCCCTGCGCCAGAGCCGACCGATCCCCCCGTCCGCGGGCTCGTCACCACGCTCATCAGCGCCACAGAAGAGACGGTGCGCCGGCGCTATCCCGGCGTCCTGGAGCCAGGCGAGCTGAATGTGCTGGCGTTCGAAGTGGGCGGCAAAATGGGCCGCCTCGACCTCTCGGTGGGCGAACGGGTCGATGAGGGCCAGGTGCTCGCGAAACTCGATGTCGAGCAATATGTCGCCTCCGTCGAGCGCAGCCGGGCCGCGCTAGAAGGCGTCGAAGTCCGGCTAAAGCAGGCTGAAGAAGATCTGCAACGGTCCGAAGCCTTGCTCGCGCGCGGCGCGGTCACCCGCGTCCGGCGCGATCAAGACCGAACAACGGCGCAGCAGACGCGCACCGAGCGCGACCAAGCGCAGCAGACGCTCAACGAGGCGGAAGAGAACCTGAGAGACACCGCCCTCGTCTCGCCCTTCGACGGCATTGTCAGCGCCATCGAAGTGGACAGCTTCGCGACCGTTTCGGCCGGGCGCACCATCCTATCGCTCTATGAGGCCGACGCATTCGAAGTATCATTCTTCGTCAGCTTTGAAGTGTCCTCTCAATTGGTGGTCGGCACGCCGGCGACGGTGCGGCTCGCAGATGATCCGAGCGTTCAATTGCCCGCCGCGGTCAGCGAATTGGGCGAGCGGGCGGACACGGTCTCGTCGTTCCCCGTGGTGGTGCGGCTCACGGAAACTGTGCCGCAGATGAAAGCGGGCATGGCGGTGGAAGTCTCGTTCGAATTCGCCGTGCCGGGCACCCAGGGCTTCCTGGTGCCGCTCACGGCGATCATCAATGAAGGCCGCATCGTCGCGCAACCGGTCGACGCCCGAACGGTGCAACGAGCGCCGGTCTACGTCTATGATCCCGCGACCTCCACCGTGAAGCGCCGGATGATCGCCTTCACCGGCTTGCGCGGCAACAGCGCGGTCGCCATCGAAGGGCTCGCCGAAGGGGAGCGCGTCGCGAGCAAAGGCGTGTCTTTCCTCCGCGACGGGATGGCCGTGAAGCTGCTCGACGGGGAGGACTAAGCCATGGATTTTCTGACCCGTTTCGGCCTTGAGAAATCACGCTTCACCCTGCTGCTGATGCTGGGGATCCTCGCCTTCGGCCTCACGACTTATCTGAGCATCCCCAAGCGCGAGAACCCAGAGATCACCATCCGCACGGCGGTGGTGCAATTCACCTTTGAGGGCATGCGGCCCGAACGGGTGGAGAACCTGATCGCCATCCCCGCCGAGCGCAAGATCCGCGAAATCGGCGAGGTGGAGAACATTGAGACCACCATCACCAATGGCAGCGCGCTGCTGAAAGCGTCGCTGTTCGACACGGTGGCGGGCCAGGCGATCACCGACGCATGGGAAGATTTGCGCAACAAGATGGACGACGTGATGGGCGAGCTGCCGGAAGGCACGGCCGGGCCCTTCGTCAACACCGATTACGGCGACGTCGCCATCGCCACCGTCGCGCTAACCGGCGACGGCTTCAGCCTGGCCGAGCTGGAGGACACCGCCGATGTGCTGCGCACCGCGCTCTTCAATGAGGACGGCGTCAGCAAAGTCACCTTTTACGGCGTGCAAGAAGAGCGGATCTGGCTTGAGGTCGACACCGCTAAGCTCGCCAGCATTGGCGTGCAGATCGAGGGGTTGCTCAACGATCTCACCGCGCAAAATGTGATCCTGCCCGCGGGAGAGATCGACGCGGACGGCACGCAGATCGTGCTGGAGGCGAACGGAGACCTCGCCAGCGTCGATGAGATCCGCGGCGTGTTGACCCAAGTGGAGGGCGCCGCCGGTTATGTGCGGCTCTCGGATCTCGTGACGGTGCGGCGCGGCTACCAAGATCCCGCGCATCAGCCGGTGTTCTTCAATGGCGAGCCGGCCATCGTGCTCGGCGTTGAGATGTCGCCCGGCACAGACATCCAAGATCTCGGCAAGCGCTTGAAAAGCCGGCTCGCCGCCTTTGAGAACGCGCAACCCATCGGCATCGATCTGGCGATCTCCACCTTCCAAGAGGAGAACGTGACCGCCTCGGTGAACAACGCGCTCTCCAATGTGGGCCAGACCTTCGCCGTGGTGCTTGTGGTGATGTTGGTGTTCCTCGGGGCCCGGGCGGCCGTCGCCATCGCCTGCATCGTGCCGTTCACCATCTGCTTCGCGCTCTCCGGCATGGGTCTGATCGGCGTGGATATCGAACAAGTGTCGATCGCCGCGGTGATCATCTCGCTCGGTTTGTTGGTGGATAACGGGCTCGTGGTTGTGGAGGACCTCGAAGGGCGCATCGGCCGCGGCGAGGATCCCGACACGGCCGCGCGGGCGGCGGGGGCGCAGTTTTTCACGCCGCTCGGCGTCGCCTCCATCACCACCATCTCAGCTTTCCTGCCGATGCTGCTTTTGGAAGGCGTTGAAGGCGAATTCGCCTTCTCGCTTGGGGCGGTCGTCACATTGATGCTGCTGGGCTCCTGGCTCACCGCCCTCTACATTCTGCCGTTCATCTGCGTGCGGCTCATGAAGGCGCGGCCCGAAGGGTCGGACAAGCCGAACCCGCTGATCCGGCTCTATGGCGGGCTCGTCCGCCGGATTTTGCCGTTTGGCGCGGTGGTCGCCGGGCTTGCTTATGGCGCCGTGGTCCTCAGCGGCGCGCAATTCGGCGCGCTCAAGCAGGAGCAGTTCCCGTTTAGCGAGCGCTCGGATTTCCTGATCTATCTCGACATGCCAAAAGAGACCGCGATCTCCGGCACCCAGGCCATGGCGAAGCGCGTCCAGGCGTGGCTTGCGGATGCGGAGGTGAACCCAGGCGTAGTCAACTCGACGGCGTTTGTCGGCTCGGGCGGGCCGCGCTTCCATCTCGGATTGAACCCGGCGGATCCCGACCCGGCCAGCGCGTTCATCACCGTCCGCATGGCCGATCTGGACGCCGCGATCGAGACGGCGGACCGGGCCAGGCGCGTGTTCCTGGAGCAATTTCCCGAAGCCAATTTCCGCCTTACCCGACTGAGCCAAGGCGGCTCGGAATCGGGCGTGGTGGATGTGGAGATCTTCGGGCCGGATGACCGCGTGCTGATGGAGGCGGGGCGCCAGGTGAGCGCGGCCATCGCCGAGCTGCCGGCGATCGTGAAGAACGAGACCGACTGGGGCAACCGGGTGATCAAGGTCACCGTGGACATCGCGCAGGACAAGGCGCGGGAGATCGGCGTCACGTCGCAAGACATCAGCGAGGTGATGGACGCCTATTTCTCGGGCACCCGGTATTCAACCTTCCGCGAAGGCGATGAGCAGATCCCGATCATCATGCGCGCCAGGGAAGATGCGCGGGACAGCGTAGAGGACCTCGCGAACCTCTCCGTGGCCACCAATGGGCGGATCATCTCCATCGATCAGGTCGCCGATTTCCGCCCCAGCATCGAGCTGTCGGAGATCCAGCGCGAGAACCAGGTGCGTCGTCTGGTGGTGTCGGGCAAGAGTGCGGATCTGTCTGCGGCCGAGGTTCTCACGGCGCTGCAGCCGACCCTCGACGGGCTGGATCTGGGCCCCGCCTATAAGATCAGCATCGCCGGAGAGCTGGAGGACAGCGCGGATGTGCAGGGCCAGTTGGCCGCGAGCATGCCGGTGGCGCTCGGCGTCATGATTGCGGCGTTGATGTTCCAATTCAACTCGCTCCGGCGCACGCTCACCACGCTGCTCACCATCCCGTTGATCGCCATCGGCGCGCCCTATCTGATGCTCGCGCTCGGCCAGCCCATGTCCTTCTTCGCGACGCTGGGTCTGATGTCTCTGATGGGGATCATCATCAACAACGCGATCGTGCTGATCGATCAGATCGACATTGAACGCGAGGACAAACGGCTGGACGAGGCGGTCGTCACCGCGGCCATGAAGCGCGCGCGGCCGGTGATGCTGACCTCGCTCACCACCATCTTCGGCCTCATCCCCATGGCGCTGGCCGGCGGCGCGCTGTTCGAGCCCATGGCCACCATCATGATCGGCGGGCTGCTGATCTCCTCGCCGCTGACGCTGCTGTTCGTGCCCTGCGTGTACTTCCTGCTGTTCAACTGGAGCGCCCAAGAGCGGGAGCCCCAGAGACGAGCGGCCACAGAAGATTTGAGCGCAAGCGCTCAAGACGCCCAGCCGGCTCCCGCTTGAGGGCGGCTGTTGGCTCGGATCGCCGCGCTCAGGCGTTCCCGCGCCGCCTTGCTGTCTGGCGCGCTCTACCGCGAGAGCGGCGCGAGCCCCAGCGCCAGG
>JBCCTM010000114.1:0-9551 GCA_039198535.1 Pseudomonadota bacterium | reverse complement strand
GCTCGGTGGAGGTGGTGGACAGCGTGCGCACCATGCGGCAGGTCAATGAAACCGCCGGCGCGTTGTCTGACCTCACCTCGCGGATGACGACCATCGACGCGGCGGCGCGCGATGATTTGTTCGCCACGGGGCGCGCGCTGATGGGCCGCCAAGCGCAGAACGACTCGCTCAAATTCACCATCACCAGCGTCGCGCGGCGTCTTGATAGCGACGGTGAGGCCACCGTTGAGGTGATGTGGAGCCAGACCAATCAGGGCGCGCCGCTTGAGGATCATACGGCGCTGACGCTGCCGACCATCCCCGTGGGCGACTCAGTCATCATCACTCAAGTCGCCCTCGATTATCCGCTGCTCTACGGGATGATCGGCGGCGCGCCTTTGCCGCTCGAAGCCGTCGCGGTGCGCCGCCCGCGCTTCTCAAATGAAGTGATCGCTGATCTCGACTAGGCTCTCGCCCCGGCCAGCGGCGCTAAGATGCGCGCCGATTGCCGGTTGCGCCGCCGCGACCCCCCGCGCATTAAGCGAGGCTGTGCTGACGTAGGGTCATGGGGGACGAGATGAGGCGAAACACGCTGGGGCGTACGAATATCGAGGTGAGCGAGATTTGCCTCGGCACCATGACCTGGGGCAGTCAAAACACGCCCGAGGAAGCCTTCGCGCAGATCGACCGGTCCCTTGAGCGGGGTGTCAATTTTCTCGACACCGCGGAACTTTACCCCACTACACCGCTTTCCGAGGAGACCTTCGGGCGCACCGAGGAGATCATCGGCGACTGGATTGAGCGCAGCGGCCGGCGGGGCGATATCGTGTTGGCCACCAAGATCCCAGGCGTGGGGCTCAGCTACGCCCGCGGCGGCCCGCCCATCAGCGGCTCCGCCCTCCGCGAGGCGGTCGACATCAGCCTCCGTCGCCTGAAGACCGATCATATCGATCTCTATCAGGCCCATTGGCCGAACCGCGGCTCATATCATTTCCGCGCGGCCTGGACCTACGACGCCACCAAGCTGCGCGGCGATCGGTCGGAGATGCGCGCCCATGTGGAGGATGTGCTCGGCGCGGCGCAGCAGTTGATCGACGCTGGCAAAATTCGCAGCTTCGGCCTTTCAAACGAGACCTGTTGGGGCGTGTCGCAATGGCTCGACGCGTCCGACCGCTTGGGCCTGCCGCGGGTGGTGAGCACGCAGAACGAATACAACCTCCTCTATCGCAGCTTCGATCTGGATCTCGCGGAGCTGAGCCATTTCGAGGATGTGGGCTTGCTCGCCTACTCGCCTTTGGCGGCGGGGCTGCTCACGGGTAAGTATCTGGGCGGCGCGATCCCGCCGGGGAGCCGCGCTTCGATCCGGGCCGACCTCGGCGGCCGCGTCTCCGCGCATTCGGAACAGCCCGTTTCGGAATATGTGGCGCTGGCCAAAGCCCATGGGCTTGATCCGGCGACCATGGCCGTGGCCTTCACCCTGACGCGACCGTTCATGACGAGCTCGATCATCGGCGCGACGTCCATGGCTCAGCTTGAGGTGTGCCTCGACGCCGCGGATGTGACGCTGTCGGATGAGGTGCTTGAGGGGATTGCCGATATCCGCCGGCGCTTCCCCATGCCGATCTGACGGGAACGCCGTCCGCTCTAGACGCGCTCGAGCAGTCCGATGCCGAGGCTCCGCGCCGCGTCCAGGGCGCGTTCGCCGTCCGCCAGCAACGCCACATCGAGGCCGCCTGGCCCCGCGAGCACCGCGCCAAGTCGGCTCAAATCCCGGGCCAGCGCGCCAAGCCCTTCGCTCTCGGCGTCCGCCCCCGCCGCGACGCCCAAAGCCAGCGTCAGCGCGGCGTCGCCGGACCCGCCGCCCCCCCTGCGAATGGTGATGAGCCACGCCTCGGCGAGCGGATCGCCCGTGTCTCGGGCCGCGGCGAGCCGCGCGCCGAGCGCGCTCAGCAGCGCTGCCGTGGGGGCTTCGGGCGGCGCGACTTCCACGGTCTCGTCGGCGCCCACAAGCTCTTGCTCTTCCGCCACGGACGCGAGCGCCGCGACCATGCCCACGGTCTCCACTGTGAAGAGGCTATCGCTGTCCGCCACGCCCGGATTGAAGGCGATCTGCGCGCCCGCCTCGGCGGCGAATTGGAAAAACACCCGCCCGGGAGCCGCGACGAACTCGGCGAAGCCCAGATCAGACGCGGCGAGACGGTCAGGATGATCAAAGAGATAGAGAGTGCGCTCATCGTCTTGAACGCTGAGATAGGGCGCAGGCTCGCTCTCCGCCCCGCACTCCGCTGCGGGCGCGTTGGGGTCGACCGGGCAGATCAACCCCTCCGCCAACAGCGCGTCCAGGAAGCGACCGGCGCTGTCATCCGATGACGGCGTGGGCCCGGCCGCCTCGCTCTCGGCCAGCGCCGCCGCGCGCGCCTCCGCCCAGGCCGCGTCAATGCGCGTGGCGATGGGAGCGTCGGCCGCGCTGTCGGTCGCGCTTGGTGTCTCGTCCATGCCCCTCTCGCTCCTCGCCGCCGTCGCTGAACGGCGCGCCGCGTTTTCGCCGCCGCTCACAAAAGCGCCGCCACAGCCCGTTGTATCGCGGGAACAGCGTCCGCCTCAAACCAAGGATGCGTCTTGAGCCAGTGGTTGTTTCGCCAGGAGGGGTGTGGCGCGGCGATCAGTCGCGGGCGTTCTGGGGCCGCCAAGCGGGCCCGCCATTGGCCCGCCAATTCGGCTAGTCCCGACCGGCGCGCCGATGGGCCGAGATGCCAGTCGAGGGCGGCGCGGCCGAGCAAGATCACCAGCTCCAACTGTGGGTGCGCCTCGAATAACCGCCCGCGCCAGTGCGCCGCGCAGGACTTCGGCGGCGGCAGATCGCCCCCTTTGGCGTCATGGCCTGGAAAGCAAAAGCCCATGGGCAGCAGCGCGAGGCGGCGATCGTCCCAAAACACTGATTTTTCAATGCCTAACCACCTTCGCAAGCGATCTCCCGAAGGGTCGTCGAACGGCTTGCCAGACATATGGACGCGCCGCCCCGGCGCTTGGCCGGCGATGCAGATCCGAGCGGTTGGCGAGGCCTGCAACACAGGCCGAGGCGCATGGGCGGTGCGGGTGGCGCGGAAGGCGTCCGCGCAGCGACGGCAGCTTCGGATCTCCGCCAAAAGCGCCCGCTGCGTCGCCACATCCGCGGCGTTCATGCGACCGTCCCGTGGAGGTGTCCCGGCGCTGTGGCGTTAGTGCGCTTGTCGCACGGTTCACGCGTTTCTAGGGGTTGGGCGCCAGAATTCAGCGGGAGGCGGACCGCGCAGGCGGGCCCGCGCGCTCGCACACCGCCCGCGGGCGGAGCCGTATCGCGAAAGGAGACGCCGTCATGGCTCAATCCACGATCCAAAGCGCGGGATCCGCGCCCTACAGGGTGTGGAGTTTCGTCTCCGAGTATTCGCTGTTGCTGATCTTCGGCGCCATCGCGGCGCTGGTCTGGGCCAATTTGGATTATCACAGCTACCATCACTTCGTCGAATACCCGTTGCTCTTCAATGACTGGGTCGGAACCTCCGCCGACACATGGGTCAAAAAGGCCGGTGCGGAGTTCGCCCATCATTTTGAAGTGAGCGGCGCACGGGTGTTGTCGGTTCATTACGTGATCAATGACATGCTCATGGCCCTGTTCTTCGCCATCGCCGGCAAAGAGGTGTGGGAAGCCGTTGCTCTGAAGAACGGCTCGTTGCGTGGCAAAAAAGCGCTGACCCCCCTGATCGCCACATCGGGCGGCATGCTGGGGCCCATCGCCGTTTATTTGGCCGCCGCGTACCTCCTACGAGACTTCACAATGTTGGCCAATGGTTGGGCGATCCCGACCGCCACCGATATCGCCTTCAGCTATTTGATCGGTCGACTTGTGTTTGGCGCCGGCCACCCGGCCGTGCGGTTCCTGCTGTTGCTCGCCATCGCCGATGACGCGGCGGGTCTGATCATCCTGGCGGTGTTTTTCCCGCAGGACGACCTCGCCCCGGCCTGGCTGCTGGTGTCCCTCGGCGCCGCGGTGGCGGTGTATCTCTTGGCCAATTACCTCCCCCGACGCATGGGGACGGGGCCTTGGGTTTGGAAGACGTTTGGCGCGCTGCCTTACGTGATCGCGGGCGTGGTCAGCTGGTACGCGTTCACGCAGGCGGGCATTCACCCGGCGCTCGGGCTGTTGCCGATCATCCCGGCGATCCCGCATCAGGATGTGGCGCTTGGCTTCTTCGCCGCCGATGAGGCGGACCAGACAGACCCGCTCAATGTGATGGAGCATGCGTTGAAAGCGCCCGTGGAAGTGGTGCTTTTGCTGTTTGGCTTGGCCAACGCCGGGGTCGCGCTCACCTCCATGAATTCCGCCACATGGGCGGTGTTGGCGGGGCTCCTGATCGGCAAGCCGCTTGGCATCTGGCTGATGGGCGTGCTGGCGGCGGACGGCCTGAAGCTCGGCCTGCCGGAGGGCATGAAGAATTCGGACCTGTTGGTGCTGGGCTGCGTCGCAGCCATCGGCTTCACTGTATCGCTCTTCATGGCGACAGTGGCGTTCCCGGCGGGAACCGTCTCTCCGGAGGTGCTGGAAGGCGCGAAGATGGGGGCGCTGCTTTCCTTCGCCGCGGCGGCGCTGGCCTTTGCGGTCAGTCGCATGATGGGCGTGCGAAAAGTCGAGCTCTGACCGCTTCGGGATCGCGTGCGCGAACGGCCGCCCGTCGTCACCGCGACGGGCGGTTTTCTTCATCGCGGTCAGGCGCCTTCCCGCGCTGGGCCGCCATCGTCATCGCCGTCCGGTCGTGGCGGTTTGGACATCGACCGGAGCACATGGGCGAGCTTCTCCTCCGGTGACCAGCTTTCCACAGGGGTTGCCGGCGGCCCCTTTTCCGCCGGGGGTTGGGGGCCAGCCGCCGCCGCGCCATCAGGCGGCTCCGCGGCCCGCCCAGGCTCACCCGCCGCGGCCGCAGGCGCTGGCGCGGCCGACGCCGTGTCGGGCTTGGGCGGAGGCCGCGACGCCGCAGCCTCTGCACGCATGGCCGCTTTCGAGCCGGCGACCGCGGGAAGCCGCGCGAACGGCAAGGGGGCCAGCAGCGCCAACAGCGGCGTGAACGCCAGATGCCGCCTCTCCTCCGCCACCCCTAGCGCCGTCGCTCCGGCGAGGCTCACAAAGGCCATGTAGAACAACACCCAACGCGTTGGATCCCGCACGGCTCCGCGGCGCAAAAGCAGACGCGCCGATCCCGCCGCCGCCGCCGCAAGCAGGGCCAAATAGCCGCCGCTCACCACCCAGGGCATCGCGTTTCCAAGCGCGCTGTTCAGGATTGTGCTCTCCTGCGCCTCCTGCGAGTTGAGCGTGAAGGTCAGCATCTGCCGTTCGGACCGCCAGAGCGCCGCCATCTTGTCTGTGAGAGCGAAGGCTGCGAAGCCCGCCGGGTCTCCAATGATCCGTTCCAGCGCGAGATCGCGGGCCACTAAATCCTGGGCCCGCACCATGGCCGCCATTGGGTCCGCCGCGCCGGGCAGGCTCGCGGCCAACTCTTGAATGCGCGCTCCCTTGGCGGCCAACGGGTCGCCTTCTTCGCCGGGGCGCAACGCTCCGCTGAGCAATTCGTCGCCGATCGCGCTGCCCGGCGAGATGTCGACGCGGCCTTCCATCGCGTAGTTCAGAGCGATCTGCGGGGAGACGCCAACGCTGAAGCCGAGCGCGCAGGCCAACAGAGCGACCGTCATGCGGCGGCGTTGGATCCAGTTGCCCGCCCAGAGAAAGCCGATGATCAGTACGGCGAATACGCCGAGCATGTAGCCGACCCCGGCGGGTCTGGCGAGGAAGGCCAGCGCCACCAGAGCTCCGCTGAGGAAAGCGCTCTGGCTTAGGCCGCGGTTCCGATGGCTCAGCATCACGTAGAAGGCGGCGAGCACAAACAGGCCGAACAGCGCCTCCACGCTCGGCAGCCCGCCAAACACGATCAGCGTCGGCGAAAGGCCGAAGATCAGCGCGCAGGCGAAGGCCCGAGGCTTGAGCTCGCTCACTTCCGACGCGATTTTCCAGACCAGATACGTCTGCAACGTCCAGACGGCGGCTGTCAGACCTTGGATCACCGAGAGATTACGGTTGAAGGCGAAGGCGGCGAGCCCATAGGCGGTCAACGCGCTCGGATGGTCGCTCTGGTGCAGATGCTGGAGAGCGGCGGTGGCGTCTTCCTCGCCGAGGCTCGCGGCGAAGCTTCGCGCCTCGATCCAAAATTGCGCGGGCTCTCCCTCAAAAGCGCCGCCGATCTGGAAGATCCAAACCAATTGCGCGACAAAACTGACCAGCAGCACCAGCGCTAAGCCGAACGACCAGTTGATTTGCGCCGCGATCGCCAACACGGCCAGCCCGCCCACGGCGACCACCCAAACCAGGAGGACGCCGTTGCCGACGGCGTCGGACGCGGCGTGGTACAGCGCCAAACTCAAATAGGCTGTCACGAGCGCGGCCAGGACGGCGATCATCGCCGAGGGCGCTTGGGGCGCGGACGCCGCATAAGGCCCCGACGGCCCCGACGGCTCCGTTGTCTCAGCGGACCCGGTTCGATCGGACGTCCATGGCCCGAGCAAGGCCGGAACAATGCGCATCAATTCGGGCTCCCTCACGTCTCACCCGGCGACGGTGGCGTGGCCGTACACCATTTCCGCCGGCCGGCGAAAGATGTCGCGCCTCCGCGGCGTTTTGGGGGCGCGTCCGCGTAACGGGTTCCTGGATGGCCGATCCTTTCGCAGCGCGCTGGCGGGCGACCACCGTCTCCAACCGAAAGCGAAGCTTGCGCCCGAAGCGCAGCCATGGTCTGCGACGCCGCGAGCCATCGGGGAGGCGTTGATTTCATTCGCGCCCCAACGTCAGTTCATCGGAGCGCGGAGAGCGTGAGGGGCCGGCGGGGGGCCAGCGCCCCCCAACCGAGCGTCTTAGCCGCCCCGACCAACGCCGCCCACCACGGAGGCCGCCCATGTCTTCAGCCGCAGAGGATCCGCCCGCCCCGGTAAAAACGGTCGAGGCGCGCGGCGCGCGTTTCGCCGCCGACGCGCCGTTTGTTTTGATCGCAGGACCATGTCAGCTCGAATCACTTGATCACGCGCTGATGCTAGCGGATCGCCTGCAGTCGGCCTGCGCGCGGCTGGAGATCCCGCTGGTCTTCAAAGCGTCCTACGACAAGGCCAACCGCAGCTCACTGCAGGGCCGCCGCGGGCCGGGCCTTGAGGAGGGCCTGGAGATGCTGGCGGCGCTCAGGGAGAAAACGGGGCTGCCCACCCTCACGGACGTGCATGCGCCCGAGCAGTGCGCGCCTGCGGCCGAGGCGGCCGACATCCTGCAGATCCCCGCATTCCTGTGCCGTCAGACGGATCTGTTGCTCGCCGCTGGGCGCACCGGCGCGGCGATCAATGTGAAGAAGGGCCAATTCCTGGCCCCATGGGACATGACGCATGTGGCGGCTAAGATCGCCAGCACAGGCAATGAGCGGATCACCCTGTGTGAGCGTGGGGCGAGCTTCGGCTACAACACGCTGGTGACGGATTTTCGAGCGCTGCCGATCCTCGCGCGGACGGGCTACCCCGTGGTGTTCGACGCCACGCACTCCGTCCAACAGCCCGGGGGCTTGGGCGGCGCGTCCGGCGGTCAACGGGAGTTTGCGCCCGCGCTCGCCCGAGCCGCCGCGGCCCTCGGCGTCGCGGGGTTGTTTATCGAGACCCATGAGGATCCTGATCGCGCACCCTCAGACGGGCCAAATATGATCCCGATCGACCAGATGCCGCGGCTGCTGGAGGATCTGCGCGCCTTTGACGACCTCGCCAAGGCGCGGCCTCTGGATGGGGCGACGTAGGCGGCCCGCCTTTTTTCGCTGTTATTCCAGCTCGCTCGGCCGCGACCCTGTCCACTCGCGCAGCACCGCCGCGGCCAGGAGGATCACGCCCAGGGCGAACGCGCCGATGATGCGGAAGGTCGGGTCTGACCAAAGGCCGCCCTCGCCGGCGGCGCTGGCCCCGGCGGAGCCCACGGCGGCCGCGCCGGAGCGCTGCAAAACCGTGTCGAGGCTGGCCGCCAAGATCCGCGCCTCGTCCTCCCCGATCTCGTCCGAGGGCGGCTCTGGTCCCAACAGCGCGTCGAGCGGGTCTATTGTGTCCTTGGCGCGGGGCGCCGTCGCCGTCAGCAGCGGCGGAGATGGGACGAGAGCCCGACGTTCGGCGCTGGCCTCCCCAAGTATCGACTCCCCAAGTATCGCCTCCCCAGGCGCTTCGTCTGGTCGAGCGACCGCCGCCGGCTGCTCCGCAGTCTCAGTCGCCGCAGCCGCCTCGGTTTGAGCGCCGCCCAGGCCCGCAAGCGCGTCTTCAGACGACGGCGGAAGCGGTCGGCTCGGTCTCAGGCGCGGGGGCGGCGCCGACCCGGGCGCGACATAGCGCGGGACGGCTTCCGCCTGAGGCTCGTCTGTCTCGTCATCGTCGCGGAACACCCGGGAGAAAAACCGGCCGACCGCGCCGAACTCGGAACCCGGCTCGGCCGCCTCGGTGGCCGGTTCCGCCGTGGACGCGCGAACGCTCTGAGCGGCCACCGATCCGGTCTGCGCGACGGTCAATCCCAGCGCGGTCGCCAGAACCAACAGGACCGCCCGGGCGGTCGAAGTGGCGAGGGTCGTGGAGCTTTGAGAGCGTCTCATGAGGGGTCCTTTGAGGGCTTTTCGCGCCGTTTTCGCCGACCGAACCCTGCAATCAGGGCGCGCCCATCGCGTCACCCCGCTCTTTCCGCCTCTTCGCTTCGCGGCTTCTAGCAGCGCCGTCGCGTCCTCGCCAAGCCCAACTGTTGCGGCCAGCCCAACGGAAGCCTGCTGCGGGCGTTCACCCCCGGCGCAGCGCTCCGTCGAGGCGCCGCTCCGCGTGGCGCGCCGCGGCCGCGAGCGTGGCCGGGCTGTCATCCAGGCGAGCGCGCCGCGCGGGGGGCTCCACAGCTTGGCGAAAGCATAGAGGCAGAACAGGCCGAACAAGGAGAGAACTGAGACGTCCACAAACCCGAGCAACCGATCCACATCCGCCGCGACGCTCACCGAGGCCCTGCTGAGCGTCGGGCCCTCGCCAGGCGCGCGCGCCGAGGCGGAGGCGGCGATCGTCTTCGGCGCGCTCGCCGCCGCCGGGGTCGGCGGCGCGGACGCTTGGGCGGAGTGCGGCAGAGACACCGTCGGGTTGCCCACGCGGCAGGCGCGACGGGGCCCGTCGAAGGGTTGAAAGCTGCAGTCTTCCGCCCGGAAGGACCGGTAGCGCTGCGCGCAGGCGCGGAAGTCGCAGAGGATCGGGACGGCGACTTCCGGGGCGGGTCCGGGCGCATCGATGCTTACGCCGTCCGTCCAGGCGGCGATGGGCGTGCGCCGGGGTTGGGCGGAGATGACCGGCGCGGGCGGGCCCACGAAATCGGCGGCGCTGGTGTCGACCAGCAGCGGCGTGGCCGGCGCGGCGGCGCGCTGGAGCGTGGGTTGGGCGGGCGTCACGCGTTGCGGAGCCGCCTGTGACGGCGGGGACGAACGCGGCGGGGCCGCAGTGGGGCGCGTGGGGGCGGCGGG
>JBCCTM010000113.1:0-9572 GCA_039198535.1 Pseudomonadota bacterium | reverse complement strand
GTTTTGCCGGAGCCCGCATTGGCCGACACCCAGGCCGATTGGTCCGGCCGCGCGGCTTCCGCCTGGGCCCGCCGCGCTTCGAACAGCGGGCCGGCTCCCACGCTCTTCTCAGCGCGCCGCGCCTGTCGGCTTCTGTCTCCGCCCTCTTGGTCTCGGGCCCAGGAAAACAGCTTCATCAGGCGGCTCCTGTCTTCGCGCGCCGTCGCCAGCGGGGCCAGCCGCCCGAGCGTGGGGCCTCGTCACGCGACCGGTCAGCGCCGTTCGGATCGGCCCCCTGATTGGCTTCTTGCGCGCCGCCGCGCTCGGGCCGCCATTCTCCAAGGCGGGAGAGATGGTCATAATCGCCGTCGAAGGCGATGTGCTGTGGACGGCTGCGCGCCGCGTAGCCTTGCCGGGGGTTGGCGTAGCCGCCCAGCAAGCGGGCGAGCCCCGACATCGCCTCCTCCGCTTGCTCGGACACCTCGTCCGCGGCCTGTGCGATGGCCGTTTCAAACCCGCCCAGGGGACCGCCCGTCAGCGTTAAATAGGCGAGCTTATCCACGGGCCCGGGCGGCGCGCCGCTGAAGCCCGCTGAGGCCAGGATCGCCGCCTCCAGCGGCAATTGCTTCGCGAAGATCTTGCGCTGATCCGGCGAGGGCGGCTTGCCCGCCTTGTAGTCATAGATCGCGTAGCCGCCCGCCGCGGCGCGATCGATGCGGTCCGCCTTGGCGGTGAGCCAACATTCCCCGAGCGCCGTCTCAAAGCGGAGCGCGCCCACGGTCTCGAGCGCCGCCGGCGCTCCCGCCTCCCGCCGCGCCGCCTCCTGCTCCAGGAACCACTCCTGGATCTGGCTCAACCGCGCGCCCCAGAACGCGCGCAGCACGGGCCAGGGCTCATAGGGCGCGAGCGCCTCCTTCGAGATCCGCTCAAACAGCGCCGCCGCCGCCTCGGGCTCCATGGGACCCTGGCTCTCTTCGACGAAGCGCTCCACCACATGGTGCAGCAGCTGGCCGCGATCTCTTTGATCCGGCGTCGCCTCCAGCGGCTCCATCGCTCTGAGGCGGAGCGTCTTCTTGGCGTAGATCGCATAGGGATCGCGAATGAGCGTCTCCACATCCGTGACGGAAAGACGCCGCGGCCGGGCCGCGAGAGGCGGCGTCGGGCGCGGCCGCGGCGCTGGCGTCAGCGGCGCCAAGAGTGCGGCTTTTCCGTCGGCGGGGCCCGCTTCGAGCAGCGCCAGCTTAGCCAGGAGCGCCGCCCCCCGCGCCCGCATGTCCGCCAACGCTCCCTCGGCGACGCCGCCCAGCAGATTGGTGAGCCGCAGCAGCCAGCGGGACGGCGTTGTCGGCGCGCCATCGGCTTTGCGCGTCCGGCTCAGGATGATGTCGGGCGCCGAAGCCGCCAGGAAGAAGTCATGGGCCGAGAGGCCGATGTTCGCCTCCAGAGGCGGCAGGCCCACCTCACGCCGCATGTCTCGGCTGAGCCAGGGATCGGGCTCCGGCGCCTTTGGCCATACCCCTTCATTGAGCCCGGCCAGGATCACCAGATCGGCCGATTGCATGCGCGCCTCCAACGCGCCGAGGATCAGCGCGCGGGGATGGCGGCCAAACGGCTCGCGCACGGCCTCTTGCCCCATGAGATGACCAAGAAGCGCCGGGTAGTCGCCCGGCGTGATCGCGCCAAACGCGTCCGCTTCCTCGCCGAGACGCGTCAGAAAACGGTCCAGCGTCTGGCCCGCGATCTTGTCAAAAAGCTGCGCCCTCGGGCCCTCCGCCTCCAGCTGTTCTGAAAGCGCGAGCGCCGCCGTCCGATGCGCGTCCACGAGCTCAATGAGGTCGATTTCATCGCGGCGCAGGGCGGTGGTGAGCGGCTCCAGCAGGGCGGCGACGCCGTCAAACCAGGCGAGGATGTCCGGCGCGTCCGCGGCCTCGCCGGGCCCAAGGCCATGGGCGTCGGGCGTGGGCGTCTCGGCGGCGTCGGGGCCGCGCGCGGCCCAATCGAGGAGATCGTCAATGGGCTCGGAGGCCGTCGTCCGCGGCGCGGCGGGAGATCCCTCCGCCAGCGCCCCGTCCTCTGACGGGTCGAGATCGATCAGCGCTTCATCGGCGGCCTCCGCGAGCGCCGCCTCCCGCAGCCGGGCCGCAACGCCCGCCGCGCCCAGCAAAGGCGGCGCGCCGCGGAGCGCCTCCCGCTCCAGACGCCGGGTGAGGCGCAGATGCGGCCCCCTGGCGTGCCCGGCGCCGCAGAGCGGATGCTTCAGCAGCGCCAACAACGCGGCCGGCCCGCAATCCGAGAGCGCCGCCTCCAGCACGCTGTGCAGAAACACGCCGGGCGGCGTCAGAGCCAGCGGCCGGCCGCTGCTGTCGTCGGGCGCGATCTTCCAGCGCGCAAGCTCCGCGGCGACGCGGCGAGACAAGGTCCGATCCGGCGTGATCAGCGCCACGCTGCGCCCTGGCGTCTCCAAGGCTTCCCGCATGGACAGCGCGATGGCGGCGGCTTCCTCCCGGGGGCTCGCCGCCTCCAGCAACGTGGCGCGTTCCGTGGCCGCGGGCGCTTCCGCGGCGAGCGTCTGGGCCGCGGCCCGCCAGTGATCTGTCGCCGGGGCCGGTCGCATGGCCTGGGCGAGCAGCCTTTGCCGCGCGGCGCCATCTCTTCTCCCGCTGCGTTGTTCCGCGCCTGGATCGCTCTCCCACGCGGCCACCGAGACCGCGCCGGGCGCCTCCGCGACGGAGAGACCCAACTGCGCCACCAGTTGCGCTAATGCGGCCTGCGGATGCTCGGGGGCTCTCCCGTCCAGAAGCGCCGTGGCGGCGCTGGGGTCGAGCCAGCGGTCATACCCAGGGAGCACCACCGCGCCCTGGGGCAGGCGCGCCACCGCCGCGATCAACGCCGCCGCCGCCGCGTCCGTCGGGGAGCCCGCCACGATCACCGGACGGGTCAGGGGCGCTTCCGCCCAACGCGCCGTCAGCGCCGCCACTTGCCGTGCGCGGCGATCGGCCGGGTCTATGGGCGCGCCCGCTTCATCCGCCAACACATGCGGCCAATGGGCGACGATGATCTCCAGGAACTTCTGGCTGAGACCCCAATGGGCGGCGTGCCGATCCGGCGCGGCCTCCGTCAGACGCTCAAGCGGGACGCCGGCGGCGTGGCAATCATCGAGCAGCGCGGCGAGATCCTTGGCGAGTTGGGGCGCGACGCAGGGCGCGCCCAGGCTGGCGTCTCGCAGCAGCAATTGGCGAACCAGCCCGCCCAGCAGCAGCTGTCGGCGCAGCGGATCGATGGCCGGCGGGATCGCCTCTGCGCCGGTTTCGGAAAGGGGATCTAGAAGCAACTCCGCGTCGAGGTCGGCGAGGGATGTCATCCGCGGGGTGCACGCGGCCCCGCCCAGGATCTCCTTAAGGCGCATGGCTTGGGAGGTCCGCGCGAAGGCGGAGCGGAGGCTTCGGATCGCCCGGCGGGTCGAGGCGATGAGCACCACGTCGGACAGCGCGAGCGGATCGTCCGACGCGGCGCCGGCGCGGGCGGCGAGGCCCGCGGCCACGGCTTGAGCGAAGGGGGCGCCGGGCGCGGTGGCGAAGACGCGAGGGCCGCCCTCATCGTTGAACAGACGGAGAGGCGCGGGGCCTTGCGGGTTCGCGGGGTTTGAGTTCGTCATTGCTCGGACCCCTGCGCGTCTTTCGACGCGGAGGGCGCGCTGTTCAGCAGCGCCTCCGCCGCCTTCAGCCCCGCCGGCGCGCCCACATCCGCCCAAAGGCCCACATGCAGCACGCCATAGGCGCGTCCGGTGGCGATCAGCTGATCCCAAATGACGTTGAGCGAGAACGGACCGGAGGGCGCGTCCTCAAAGGCCCGAGCTGCGAGGATCTGCGCTCCGGTGTAGACCAGGGGCGCCTCCGGGCGCGCGCCGCGGCGCACCAGCCGCCCGGGCGGATCCAGCGAGAAATCACCATTGCGGCTATAGCCGCGCGCGGCGCTGAGCGGCGCCAGCAGCAACAGAGCGTCCATGCGCTCCGGGTCCCACGCGTCGACCAACGCCTTCAGCGGCGCGCGCCCCGTCCAGATATTGTCGCTGTTAAGCGTCAAGAAGGCCGGCCGGTCGAGCTGAGGCAGCGCCTTCGCCACGCCGCCGCCCGTCTCCAACAGCCTTCGGCTTTCATCTGAGATCTCTAAGCTCGGCGTGCGATGATGGTAATTCCAGGCCGCCGCGAAGGCGTGCAGCTGATCGGGCAGGTGGTGCGCGTTGACGACGGCCCGGGCGACGCCGACCTCGCCAACCCGCGCCAACGCCCGCTCTAGAAGGGCTGTGTCGCCCACTTTGATCAGCGGCTTGGGCGTCTTATCAGTCAGCGGTCGCAACCGCGTTCCGAACCCGGCGGCCAGGACCATGGCGGTGTCGAGCGCTGGAGCCAGCGCGACGGGCGTCGTCTCGGCCGCGTCGGCCCCGGCCGCCAGTTTACGGCGCGGATCCGGCCGATGTGTCGCGGGCGGGCGACTGCGCAACGCCGCCAGCGCGTCCGGGTCCGGCGACGGCGCGTGGCGCTCCACCCAGTGGCGCAGGGGCTCCATGGCGGGATGCGCCACATCCTGTTGCAAAAGCAGCCATACCCGGGGCAACAAACGCAGGTAGTTTGGTTTGCCGTCCCGCATCCATAAGCGGCTGAAAATGCCGAGGATCTTGAGATTGCGTTGGGCTCCAAGCGCGGCGTAGCGGGCCTCAAACCGGGCCAGGGCGTCGCCTGCTAGCCCCATCGCCACCGCATAGCGCCGCCGGATGGCGCGGGCGAGTGAGGGCGGCGTGTCCCGCCTCGCATCTTCTAGGAGCGAAACCAGGTCATACGCCGCGTTGCCGGCCAAGGCGTCTTGGTAGTCAAGCAACCCAACCCGCGCGAGGCCGCGCCGGTCAGGCAGCCAGATCAGGTTCTCGGCGTGGTAGTCCCGCAAGGTGAGCCGCGCGTCGCCATCGCGGAAGCGATCGGCGCCGGTCTCTTCGCACACCGCCCGGAGCGCGCCCTCCAGCGCGGCGGAGGTCTCCACGGGGCAGAGCGCGCCGGAGACGCCCGGCATGTACCAATCGGCGAACAGCATCGCCTCGTCGCGGAGCGTCGTCCAATCATAGGGCGCGATGCGATGCTCCGCGCCGAAACCGCGGGCCGTCTCCGGCGCCTCATCCGCATGCAGCTTAACGAGGAGATCGACGGCGTATTGATAGAGCTGCGCCTCTTGTTCCGGGGCTGTGGCCAGCGTCCGAGCGAACAGCGCGTCGCCGAGATCCTCCAACAACAGCAGTCCATTGGTGAAATCGGCGTCGAGGATTTCAGGCGCGCTGAGGCCGCGGGCGCGCAACAGGCCCGTGAGGGCGGCGAAAGGCGCGACAGCCTCGCCCTCGGCGGGCGGGGCGTCCATGAGGATCACAGAGCCGCCAACCGCGCCGGTCACCCGAAAATAGCGCCGCGCCGAGGCGTCGCCCGCCAGCGGCGCGACCTCGGCTCCTCGATATCCCGCGCGCAGCAGGAACTCACGTCGCAACTCGGCTCGGGGGTTGAGCGCCTCGCCCGCGTCCTGTGGCGCCGTTTCGCGGGCGCTTGGCGGGTCGGTTCCTGCGGTCGGTCTCGGATCATGGGCGGCGTCCGCCGCGTCCGGCTCGCCGCCCTCATCATCGGCTGGGATGTGCACGCTCATATCTCGCCTCTATCCCCGGTCTTTTCGCCGGCTCGGGTCGGTCAGCCGCCCGCGCCAGATCGGTCCGACCCGCCGCGCAACGCCGCCGCCACCGCATCCCATCCCCGCCCAAGCAGCGTCGCGTCAAGCCGCCGCCCCTGCGTCTCCACGGCGAGCTGGAGCTCCAGCCGCCGACCCGCCGGCGCGTCGCCCAAGCGTTCGGGCCATTCAATCAGCAGGATCGCCTGGTCGGACCGATCAAACAGTCCGAGCTCTTCGGCCTCTTCCGGCGCTGAGAGGCGATAGAGATCGGCGTGCCGGATCTCGGCCTCTGCGGTCTGGTAGGTCTGGATTAGGGTGTAGGTGGGGCTCGGGATGTCCTCTGCGCGGCCCTCCGCGGCGAGGCGGGTGCGAATCACCGCGCGCGCGATCGACGATTTGCCGGCGCCAAGTCCGCCGCTCAATCGCACATCGTCCCCCGCGCGGAGCGCGCCGGCCAACCGCGCGCCCAACGCATCCGTGGCGTCGGCGCTTGGAAGATGCAGACGCAGCGTCCGCGTTTCATCCTCGGGGGTCACCCTGTCGGCCCCCGAGCCGTCTTTCGGGCCTCGCCGCTCGCCTCGTCGCCCGTCTGCGCGCCGCCCTCGATCAGCGCCCCGTCATCCAAGGGCAAGAAAAGTCGGGCGGTCAGCCCCTCCGCGGTCTCCCCGACCTCTGTGCGGCCGCCCAACGCCTCCACAACGCGCCGGGCCAAGGTGAGGCTCACGCCACCGGGGTCGGGCCGCGCCGCGGCGGCGGCGCGGGGTCCATCGCTCTCGGCGTTCCGAGGGCGCGGCTTTCGACGCGCGAGCGCCACGGTGATCTCCGCCATACTCGCTCCGCCGAGCGCACTATTCGGCGCGCCGTCGGGCTGCGCGCCGGCCGCGGCGCGTCGAACCAGAAAGCGCGCCTCATCCCCAGCCTCCGCGTCGTTCAACAGCGCTGAGACCGCGCCGAACAGGGCGTGGCGGAGACGGCGCTCGTCGCCGATCACCGGCAAGGGCTCCGCGCTGATGCTCGCCACAAGCATCGCCTGGCGTCCTTCCGCGCGCTTCTCCGCCATGGACGCCACCGTCGCCGCCGCGGCGCTCAAATCGAAGGGCGCTTTACGCAAGGCGAGAGAGCCCGCCCGCAGAGCGCCCAAATCCAAGGCGTCGCTCACCAGCTCCCGCAGATCATTCGCGGCGGCGAGCACAAAGCCGACGTAATCCTCTTGCTGTTTCTGCAGCTTACCGGCCAGGCCTTGCTTCAACATGTCCGCAAATCCGATCACGGCGTTCAACGGCGTGCGCAGTTGGTAAGCCATATCCGTCAGGAAATCCGTCTTCAGGCGGTCCGCGGCCTCCAGCGCTTCGGCGCGCTCCCGCAGCGCGCGCTCGGCCGCCTTCGCGTCGGTCACATCCACGCAGGCGATCAAACTCGCGCCATCGGGCAGCGGCGTGATGCGGATGGAGAGATTTTGCTCCCGCTCGGCGCCGGGCCGCGTCGCGGCGAAGCGTTCTTTGCGCCGCGGCGGCTCGCGCTTCAAAGCGGCCGTCTCGATGCGCGCCCAGATCGCTTTGTCTTCGGCGACGCCGTTTGTGACAGCGGCGCGGGCGAGATCCGTCAAACTCACGCGGAGAGCGTCGTCGCCATCAGCCATAAAGCGCTCGGCGCAGCCGGCGCCGAAGGCGATGTCGAGCCGCCACATCTCGGCGAAGGAGGGATTGAGCAACTGAACCCGACCGTCGGATCCAACCAGGGCCAAGCCTTGGTCGACCGCGGCGATGGTCGCGCGGCGCGCCCCGATCGCCGTGTTGAAGCGGCGTTCCAGCGCCAGGCTCTCGGTTTGATCGGTGAGAAACAACACGAAACCGCCGGAAGGCGTCCATTCGGCGGAGACGTCGAACACGTCGCCGTTTGAGAGCATCCAAAGCGGCGTGGCCGTCAGCGCGGCCACCGGGTTCTCCAGAGCGGTGTCCCGCCAGGCGCGGAAATTGGCTTGCTCGGGCATGCGCTGACGTTGATGGAGCCGGTCGAAAAACGCGCGGAGGCTCGGTTCCGCGGCGATCCAATCCTCGGCGAGATCCAACATACGCCTAGCGGTCGGGTTGGCGGCGACCAAGCGGCGGTCGGCGCGAAAAGCGATGAGGCCGGAGGGCCCGTGATCGAGCATCATGCGGAGATCAGTCGCTTCGGCGCGCTGCGCCGCGTCGGCCAGCGAAATCGCCCCGGTCGAAGCGTCTTTCTCGGTGTCTACGGCCGCCTGTCCCACCGCGGAGCGCGACGCCTTCGCCGGATCATCGGCGCCAGGGGTCAGGAGCGGCAGCAGGCGCACCACCGCCCGCGCGCCGACTGTTTCTCCCGTGAACAACCAGCCGCCGCCCTGGGCCGCCGCGCCCGCGACGTGGAACGCTTCGCCCTCGCGGAGCAGCCGGCCGATCAACGGATGCGGCAACGCCGCGTTTTTCGCCCCGACCAATAAATGCAGCTCGGCTTGACCGAGCGTCGGCGCGGCGGTTTTTGGCGCGGCTCGCGCACGTCTGGGCGCCGCGTCGGCGGGCTGGCCGGTCTCGAGCGGTTCTGCGGCGTCGCTCCCCGGCGCCTGCGACGTCGCGCTGTTTCGTCCTGCGCCCAACGTCTCGGAGATAAAACGAGCGGTGCCAGGCGACGCGGGCGTCAATCGTCCGGACGCCGCGGTGAACACCAATTCCCGCGACAGGTCGTTGCGAAGGTGTGCGACGATCTCCGCTGTTCTCTCCCGCTCGGCTTGCACCCGTCTCCAGAGAGCCGCGACGCCGATCACGCTGGCCACCGCCAACGCTCCGCTGACGCCGGCGAACAGGTATGGCGTCGCAGCGACGAACCCGTCCGCCGATGCGCCGGGGCGTATGTCTAAATATGCCCGCGTTTGCAGGATACCGACCAAACCTGCGGGTCCGAACGCCATGATGTGGTCTCTACACTCCGCCTCTCCATCTTTTGTGTATCGAGCGCGCGACGGTGCGGGAAGCTTTTGTCACAAGGTCAGCGTGTCTTTCGGCTTTAAGACGGCGCGTGCTGTGTCGCGCCCGCGTCGGTTGGGGCCGCCCGCGGCGGCGACAGCGGCAGCGCCTCGGCGCTCCACTCCACGCGGACAATCGCGCCGGTCGGCCGATCGCCGGGGTCGCGGACTGGGCGCGCATCTCCACTGGCCCCCTCGGCTCTCCGCCGCGGCGGAGTTCGCGCGGCGTTCTCAAAACGAAGGCGCGCGCCCGTCCTCTCTAAGAGAGTTTTCGCGATGAACACGCCAAGCCCCATGCCCACATAGGCGCCGGCGGCTTCTCCAACGCGGCCGCGCGTGGTGGCGAAGGGTTCGCCGAGCTGATCCAGGATCTCCGTCGAAAAGCCCGCCCCATCGTCGCCGATGGCGATGGTCGCGCCGGACCCGTCTAAGGTGACATCGACCCAAACGGTGGAGGCGGCGAAATCGGCCGCGTTTTGGATGAGATTGCGCAGGCCATGGATCAGTTCGGGCCGGCGCTGCACATCGGGCTGCGGCGCGGGCGGGTCATCGGGGCCCGCGGGCGCGCCGTTGAGGCGAAACAGGATCTCCGCCCGGCGATTATGGTGAGGCTCCGCGGCTTCTTGCAACACCGCCATGATCGGCGCGCTGCGGATTTGAGCGTCTTCGGGCGCCTTGACGGCGGAGAGTTCGGCCAGGATGGACCGGCATCGGTCGGCCTGCTCGGCGATCAGCAGGACATCCTCGTATGCATCTGGATTGTCGCTCAATTCGCGTTTGAGTTCGGACGCCGAGAGTTTGATTGTGGCCAGGGGCGTGCCGAGTTCATGGGCGACTGCCTCTGCCATGGCGCCGATGGCGGAGACACGCTGTTCTTTCTCCAGCGCCATCTGCGCCGCCGCCAGCGCGGCGG
>JBCCTM010000112.1:0-9640 GCA_039198535.1 Pseudomonadota bacterium | reverse complement strand
GGCGAGGGCGGGGCCCTCCAAAGCGGGGCGACATGGGCCAACAGACGGACAACCACAGCCGAGTGTTCTTTTCAGCCGACAGCCATTTCGGCCATGCCGGCATCATACGCCTCGCCAATCGGCCCTTTGACAGCGTCGCGGAGATGGACGCGGCGTTGATCACGCAGTGGAACGCCGTCGTCGCGCCAGGAGACCTCGTCTACCTTCTCGGCGACTTCTGTTTCAAAGGCTCGAAACCCGCCGCCAAAATCCTCGAGCAACTCCATGGGGACGTGGTGCTGATCCGGGGGAACCATGACAGCGTGAACACCTGCACCCTCCCACATTGGCGTGGCGTCCACGACCTTTTGGAGATCACCATCGACAAAACGCGATTGGTGCTCTGCCATTACCCGCTGCTTGAATGGCCCGGCGCCTACAAAGGCGCGCTGCACCTGCATGGACACACCCATGGGGCCGTCGCCCCGCATCAACGGCGCGCCGATGTGGGCGCGGATGTATGGGGGTTTCGCCCCGTGACCCTGCCCGAGATCTTGAACCGCTTGGAGACAGCCCCCGCCTATGACCCACGCGACGCGTATGACTGAATAATCGCGACTTTAGCGCGTCATTAGGCCGCTTTTTCGGCTCAGGTTTGTTTCTTGCCGCAACTCCGTCGCCCGCCCAAATCAAGGGTCGAACAACGCAACGAACTGCGAGCGGATGAGATGAAAAAGCTTCTTGTGGCCAGCGACCTCTCAGAGCGCTCGGAACGCGCGGTGCAGCGTGCGGTGCAATTGGCCAGCGCCCATGGAGCGGCCCTCACGGCGCTCAGCGTCGTGGACAACGACCTGCCCGCCGATATGGCGGAAGCCCATGAGCGCTCGGCCGCCGCATCGCTCGGCCAACTCAAAGGGCGGCTTAGTCAGGCGGACGGCCCCATCGAGATCGACATCCGCGTGGAGAGGGGCGACCCGCTCACGCAGATCCACGCGGTCGCGGCCGAGATCGGCGCGGAGCTCATCGTGCTCGGCGTGCATCGGCAGCGCCCTTGGATGGACCTGCTGGTGGGCTCCACCATGGAGCGCTTGGTCCGCGGCGCGTCTCAGCCGGTCTTGCTGGCCAGCGATCCGGTGAACGGGCCTTACGCCCGGGCGCTCTGCGGCTTGGATCTCTCACCCTCATGCCTTGCGGCGCTGTGGGCGGTCTCCCGCCTGGCCCCTGAGGCGGCGATCGAAACCGTTCACGCGGTGCAAGTGCCCTTCCGCGGCCTCCTGAGCTCAAATGACGTCGAAGAGGCGAGCCCGTTCCTGGCCGAAGCGCGGTCTCGCATGGACGCCTGGTTGGCCGATGTGTCGCTGCCCCAGCAATGCGTCGCGCCGCGGCTTTTGGCGGGAGGACGGGCGCAAGCGCTCGGCCAAGCCTTCCAGGAGAGCGGCGCCGATCTCATCGCTATCGGCGCCCATGGTCGATCAAGTGTATCGCCGAACGCCCTCGGCAGTTTCACAGAGGAGCTTTTGCGCCGCCGACCATGCGACATTCTCGTGGTGCGCGCCTGAACGATGGGCGAGGGCGCTCAGCTTGAGCGCTCGGTCGCCTCCACGAGCTTACTGATCAACTGATCATAATCGCCGCGCACGCTGTTCAGGATCGTGCCGATCTCTTTGCGTTGCGTCACCACCAGCGAGAGATTGGCGACGCCCACATCCAAGATAAGCGGCTGACCGCCCCGCTCCGTGATGGTCCATTCGATCTCGATGCCGGAGGCGGCGGGACGTCGTTTGCCGACGCTCTGCACCAGGACGCGCTTCTCGCCTCCCACGGTCACCAGTTGAGCCGAGCGCACTTCCAGGGTGCCACGGCGGAAATCGCCGAAGTTTTTCACGAAGCGCGCGGCGATGTAGGGGATGATCGCATCGCGATAGCCTTGCCGCTGGCTCTGCGACATGGCGCGCCACTCGCGCCCCATGGTGAGCCGCGCGATGCGGTCGGCGTCGGCCCGGGTGTTGAGCAAGCGCACGAACTCCTCGCGCTGCTGGGCGATCCCGGCGCCGCTATTGGCCAGCTGAATGATCTCGGTGGAGGTGCGCTCCACGAGCGACAGCGCCGTCTCTTCCTCAAGAGCGGTCGCCCCCGGCGCCGAACCGATCCAGAGCGCGATGGCGGCGAACAACGCGACCAGGCGACGGAACGCCGCTGGCTTACGCCTCTCTAAAATCCGCTTCGACCAAATCATCTTCGATAAGGTGATCGACATGTTCGCCTACTCCAAACAGCAAAAAGGCGCGGCGTTCTCTCAACGCCGCGCCCCCCGTCCCTAATCCCTTCCACCGCGTCTTTACGGTGACGCCAGGGGATCCGCCAGCGGATCTTCGGCCAGGGGGTCGGCCAAGGGGTCAGCCAAGGGGTCAGACAGGGGATCGCCCAGATCTCCTCCATTGCCGACAAATCCGCGCCGCGACTCAAGATAGAACGCGCGCAGCGCCGTGTAGCTATCAACGCTGTCATTGTAGATGCTGTCGACCGCTCCTGCGTTTGTCGCGCGCGTCTCCAGGGCGTTTGTCACATTAATGCTCACGCTCGCAATCGGCTCGCCGATGTAGAGCGTTGGCGAAAAGGCCAGGTCCACCAGCCGACCAAAGCCGTGACGCACCGTGCTGGGCCCGAGGAGCGGAAGCTCGTAATAGAGGCCTTCGCCCGCGCCCCACACGGCTAAGGTTTTTCCAAAGTCGCCCCGGCGCTTGGTCAAGCCAAACTCGCTCGCCGGGTCCAGCAGACCGCCCGCGCCAAGCGCTGTGTTAAGCGTGAGACGGAGCAGCGTCACGCCGGCGTCGGACAGCTCGCCCGACAGGACATGGTTGGCGAAATCCCGCGGCAACTCCAGATGGTTCAGACCGTTGTCGACCATCAAGCGAACGGCCCCAGGCGTCACCGCGTCATAGCCTTCCGCCAAAGGCCGAAGGATCAACTGATCCGCGCCTTTGTTGAAGCTGTGAATATCCCGATTGATGTCTTCATAAGGGTCGTTGATGCCGAGAGCGGCGTTCTCTGGCGAATTGGTCGCGCAGGCGGTCAGTCCAGTGACCACGGCCAAGGCGAAAGCCGTCTTCAACGCGGAGACGCGCTTTGAAGAAAAGACATTGCCGGCCCCGGCGAATTTTTTTCGAGCGTTATTCACTTGCACCCCCCGACCCGGCGCATCCCGGATCTGACGTTGTCCTGCTCACCCAACCCAGCCGTCGTCGGGCCATCCACTCTTCTCACTGCGACCCTACGCGCCGCATCCTTACTCAATCGACTAGAAGCCGATGAATAATCCGCCAAATTTTAAAGATGGTGAACGGAAGCTATGCGGCCATCTGCGGCGCGCGCGTCACGGATCGGAGCCTTTTCGTGGCCGGGATGGCCCGATTTCCACCCATCGCCGACGAGCGCAGCGCAGTACGGGTGGGTGATCGCTCAACCGCCTGCGTCGAGGATCTGCAGCGCATGGCGCGCCTCAGCGCCGGCGGGGCCATCCAGATCCAGCGTGGAGGCGCGGATCCAACTTTCCCGAGCCGCCGCCTCAAGACCCGTGGCCCGCTCCGCCGCCCCCCTCTCGAACCACGCGAGCGCCGCCCGGGGCGCAAGTTCGCTCGCTGCGGTCGCATCGTCTAACGCGCCGGCCATATCGCCTTGGAGCCGCCGCGCCGCCGCCCGTAAGGTGAGCGCCTCGGGATCCAAGGGCGCCTCCGCCAGAAGCCGCGTCAATGCGCGCTCAGCCTCTGGCAAATCCCCATCCGCCGCCGCGGCTCGGGAGGTCCCGATCAGCGCGTCGCGGTCTTTCGGATCCATCGACAAAACCGCCGCATACGACTTTGTCGCTAAACCCATTTGGCCGATCCGCAGCCAGATGTCGCCTGCCAGCCGCAACATCGAGGCGCGCTCCTCTGCGGTCAGCCCGCCCGTGGGCGCCGAGCCCGTTTCCGTGAGGATGGTCGCCGCTTCGAAATAGGCCTCTTGCCCGATGAGCGCGACCGCGGCGCAGTGGCGCGCGAACGGACCGCCGCCAGTGGCTTCCCATTGGGCCGCGCTCTCCCGCGCGGCGGCGGGCGCGACGCGGGCGTGCTCCAGGCAGAGTTCATAGCGCTCTTGCCGTTGAATATCAGCGACGTCTTTGGCGGTCGCGGGGTTGGCGAGCGCGTCCCCGCTGATCGCAGCCAACGCGGCCGCGGCCATGACATACGCTGCGGCGCTTGCCGCCCTCGCGCGCCCCTTGGACGATTTTCTCATGGAAATGGCCAATCCTCCCAGTTGATCGCGGGCCCGGCGCAGCTAGGGTCCGACGCGGCGCGTCAGAGCGCGCTGGACGGCTGCGAGCGCTTCCGGGAAGTGAATTTCACGCCGCGACCGCTTCGTCAAAGACAGTGCGAGAGGTGCAAAAACATGGCCGACGCCCCCGCGGAGCGCCCCCTTCGACCAGAGCGCGCGATCTCCCCGGATGAGCGTAGGCTATTTTGCTTCGGCTACGGCTATTCAGCCTCGGCCTTGGCTCAACGCCTGATGGCGCGCAATGAAGGCTGGCGGGTGTTCGGGACGACGCGCCGGCCTGAGAAAGCGGTGCGCATGAGCGCGGAGGGGGTGACGCCGCTCTTGATCGGCGACAACGCGCAGGGCGCCGCCGAGGCCGCCGCGGCCGACGCCTTCGCCGAATGCGCGTTCGCCCTGGTCTCCGCCGGGCCTGACGCCGCCGGCGACCCGACGCTGCTCCGGCATGGGCGGGCCCTAGACGCGGCCGTCGATCGCCTGGTTTGGCTTGGCTATCTCTCGACGACCGGCGTCTATGGCGATCATCAAGGCGCCTGGGTCGATGAGCGCACCTCCACGCGGCCCGCCGGCGAACGCGGCGATCTCAGGGTTCGAGCGGAGGCGGATTGGCTGGCGCGCCAGGCGCGCGCCGGCCTGCCGGCGCACATCTTCCGCCTCGCGGGGATCTATGGCCCGGGACGGGGGCCGTTCGCAAAGGTCCGCGACGGCTCCGCACGACGGATCATAAAGCCTGGTCAAGTGTTTAGCCGCATCCATGTCGAGGACATCGCCACGGTTCTCGAGGCCTCCATGCGCAGGCCCAACCCGGGCGCGATTTACAATGTTTGCGATGATGAACCCGCGCCGCCTGAGGACGTTATCGCCCATGCGGCCGAGCTGTTGGGCGCGCCGCCTCCGCCGGCGACGCCGTTCGAGGAGGCGAAGGCGGACATGTCGCCCATGGCGATCAGCTTTTACGGGGAGTCCAAGCGCGTTTCGAACCAGTTGATCAAACAGGAGCTTGGCGTCCAGCTCGCTTACCCGAGCTATCGTGAGGGCTTGCCGGCGTTATTGCGCGCCGAAGGGTCGAATTGAAGCACCTCAGCGGCGCCGCCTCGCCGTTCCGCGCGCCAGCGCTCAAGAAACAGAGACGCCTGCTCGCGGCCCTCGTCGAAGAGCATATCGACATTGCCGCGGCGGCGATCCACTTTCGAGGGCACGCTTAACGCGCTTTTCGTGTCGGCGGTCATCTGGATCGCCCGGAATTTGATCTCACGATAGCGTCGACGGGCGCCGCCCCCCGCCCCGCTTTGCCGAAGCTCCACATTGTTCATCTTGGTGATCGCGCGCACTTCTTGCGCCAGGGAGATGTTGCCGCCGAGCTCCGTCTTCCGGTCGTCGATGTCGATCAATTCCCGCGGCGCCTCGGGCCGGGTCATCGGATTAATCAGGATCAGCCAGATCTCTTGCGGCGATCGATCGCCGCTCCCTTCAGCGCCGGGCGAAGAGCCAGGCTCGCCATCGCTCCATCCATGGATATCCGGCAAATCGAGGATCGGCGGGTTCTGGGAGAACACGCCGTCCCAAAAATGCTCGCCGTCAATTTCAACGGCCCGCATCAACTCCGGGATCGCCGCGGAAGCGAGGAGGACGTCTGTGAATTGCTCAAGACGCTCCGATCCGCGGAATACCTTGAAGTTGGTATGGTCGGGCAATCCGTCCGCGCCGCGATCCGGCCCCGAGCCGTCCAGCCGAACCACATCGTTCACATCGGCCGCGCCGATCAACAGCTCCACCGGGCAGGGGCTGTTCGCGGCCGCGCGCATGCGCAAGAGAGCGTCGCAATCTTCAGCGAAGGCGCGCTCCAATATCTCGCGAAAGCTGTCCAAGGCGTCAAATTGGTTGCGGAGCGCCGAACCCGGCAAAAACGGGTTCAGCTCGAAGGCGTCGTCCATCATGCGGCCCAGCGGCCCGTTCCATGGCCAAGGGGCGGCGGCGGATAGGGTGGCGGCGGTGTTTCGCCATACGCCAAGCAAGGCCCGCGCTTCATGCGCTCCAGGGCTGGCGTCGAGCGCCTTAAACATCTGGTGGAAGTAATATGGACGCAGGCGGGCCGTGATCTGAAACGGAAAGGCGGGGCCTGGAAAATCCTGATGCAGCGCCCAATCGCTGGCCTCGGAGCGCATGCTGTCCCACGTCGCGCGCCAAGGCAGGGCTCCGTCGCGGAAGAACGCCGCCCAGTCCGACGCGATGGCCTCCGGCAAGGACGGAGAGGCCAAGCCATTGGGGTAACCCGTCTTCCAGAAATTCCGCAGGCGCTCCGGCGTGGCGGCGCCCCCAGGCGCCAGCAGCAGTTCGAACCAGGCCAGCGCCGCGCAAATGGCGCCGCCCGAAGCCCCGCTCAACGCCACGATCTCATAGCCGGGCTCGCCTGGGTCCGCGTCGCGCTCGGCGAGCAACGTCTCCAAAGCGCCGGCGGTGAACGCCGTTTGCGCGCCGCCGCCTTGGCAAGCGACCGCCACGCGCAGCTTATCGCTCCGATCAGCCCGGGATCTCGACATTAGTGTCGGCATTGCGCCGCCTTCTCTTGCGCCCGGCGCACACGCCGAGCCTCACCCTTACTAACCCATCAGCGAATTCGACGTAATGGCGGTCGACACGAGGGCCATGATCCATCACAGGGCCGATTTCTCCGCTTTGGCGGGCGGATCAACAGCCTCAATCGTTTCAATTAACAACGCTAAATCGGCCGGCGCGCTCATGCGATGGTCCGCATCTTTCACCAAGGTTAAACGGGCATCTTGGCAATCGATGTGGCCGAGGAGCCGCAGCGCCACCTCGACGCTCACCTCTGCATCAGCCGCGCCATGGAGCAGGCGGACAGGGCAGGGAACGGCCAGCCTCTCCCGCAAGACCAAGTGCGCGCGACCATCATCCAGCAATCGCTGGGTGATGACATTGGGCGTGTCGTCATAGGGAGAAGGCGCCTCCAGCCGGCCCGTCTCCGCCAAGATCGCGCGCTGTTCGGCGGTAAGGGCGGGCTCCATGGCGTCGGCGGTGAAATCAGGCGCGGCGGCGACGCCCACAAACCCCACGATCCGGTCCCCTCGCCCCGCCGCGGCGAGCCGTTTCAGCAGCAGCAAAGCGATCCAACCGCCCATGGAGGACCCGACCAGGATCTGCGGGCCGTCCGTCAGCGATGCGACCGCGTCATACGCATCCGCAGCCCAGTCCCCGATGCAGCCCTCGTCGAAGGCGCCTGAGGAGGCTCCGTGCCCCGTATAGTCGAAACGGAGAAAGGCCCGCCCTGTGCGGCGGGCCCACGCCTCCAGCCATGTCGCCTTGGTCCCCGTCATGTCCGAGCGAAAACCGCCGAGAAAAACAACGCCAGGCCGCCGCCCTCCGTCGCCAAACGCGTCGGTTCGGTGATAGGCGAGGAAGCGGCCGTCGGGTAGATCGAGGCGACGCGGCGTGGGATCGGGATCGCTTTCGGTTGGGGTCATTTTGATCCATTTTGAAGGCGACGCCCCGGTCGGGGAGCGTTCCGTCTCAAGGCGGTTCCGCGCGCAATGGAGCGTCGCCAAGGCGGCGAGCAAGGGGTGGGATGTGAACGCGACGCCAGATCGCCGTCCTTTGACCATTCTACAGCTTACGCCGGAACTCAACGCCGGCGGCGTAGAGCGGGGCACTTTAGAGATCGCCCAGGCCGTGGCCGCAGCGGGCGGCCGCGCCTTGGTGGCCTCCGCCGGGGGCCGATTGATGGGCCGTCTGGCCGGTGTCGGCGCGGAAGGGGTGACCCTGCCGCTCGCCTCGAAAAACCCCGCCACCCTCCTCTTGAACGCCCGCCGTTTGGCCCGGCTGATCACGCGCGAGGGGGTGGACATCGTCCACGCGCGCTCCCGCGCCCCGGCCTGGAGCGGGCTCTGGGCGGCCGAACGCGCCGGCGCGCGCTTCATGACCACCTATCACGGGGCCTACTCGGAGAGTTTCCCCGGAAAGCGCGCCTACAATGAGGTGATGGCGCGCGGCGATCCGGTGATCGCGATCTCCCACTTCATCGCCGAGCTTGTGATGGAACGCCATCAGACGCCGCCGGAGCGCCTTCGCGTGATCCCCCGCGGGGCGGATCTGAGCGTCTTCAATGAGGCGCGCACCACTGGGGCGCGGGTCGCCGCCTTGGCCAATCAATGGGGCGTCGCAGACGATCCGCGCACGGTCGTGCTGCTTCCGGGACGTCTCACGCGTTGGAAAGGGCAGACCCTGTTCGTCGAAGCGCTGGCGCTGCTGAAGACGCGGCTCGGCGCCGACGCGTTCCAAGGCGTGATTGTCGGCGGCGGCGCGGCGGAGGCGCCCATGGGCCGCTTCGAGCGCGAATTGCGAGCGCAGATCGCCGCGGCGGATTTGGGCGATGTGGTCCGCTTGGTGGGCCATTGCGACGACATGCCGGCGGCGTATCAGCTCTCAGGGTACGCCGTCTCCGCGTCCCTGGAGCCAGAAGCCTTTGGCCGGGTGGCGGTGGAGGCGCAAGCCATGGGCGTGCCGGTGATCGCCGCCGCCCATGGCGGCGCCCTGGAGACGGTGGCGGCCGGGGAGACGGGCTGGGTCTTTGAGCCGGGCTCGGCGGAGGCGCTGGCGGACGCGCTCGCGGAGGCGCTCGAGCAGAGCCGGGAGGCGCGCCGCACCATGGGCTTGGCCGCTGAGGCGCGGGTGCGCCGGCGTTTTTCCACCGAGGCGATGCAGAACGCGACCTTGGCCGTCTACGCCGAGGCCGCGGGGCGCGGATTCTAGGCGACGGCGCGCCCACACTCCGATCCGCCTCAATCTGGGACGCGGATTTCCCGAGTTTGGCTGGCGCGGCTCAATTGGATGAAATCAGCGCCGATGGTGGACACGCGCCAACCGGCCACCTCATCGCCCAAGGTGACGCGGCGGCTCTCCCCGGTGGCGGTGCGGATCAGCGCCCGATCGTCGCCGCGGCGCAGCAGCACGCCCAGCAGGATAATGTCTTCCTCAGGGCTGAGGGAGGCGTTGTCGATGATCGCGCCGGCGCCGCCGCTGTCGAACCGGGTGGCCGCCTCGGCGACGGCCGCCGCGGAGGGACGACGCGGGGCGGCGCTCTCCGGCGTGAGCGCCGCGACTTGCCGACCGCCTTGGCGCGACGCGCGGCTTGGGCGAACCCGCGGCACGGGGGCCGTCTCGGGCGCCAACGCCCGCCAGGCCTCTCCCGCCTGGGGCGCCGCGGCGGCCACCCGGAACGCCGGCGGCGCGTCCGTGTCGGTGGTCCGGTTATACAAGGGGAAAAAAATAACCCCGAAAAAAAGACAATGCCGCGGCCGCCCGAGCCCAAAAGCCGCTTGGAAAAAATACCCTGGGG
>JBCCTM010000111.1:0-9690 GCA_039198535.1 Pseudomonadota bacterium | reverse complement strand
GCCGCGCCGCCGCCAAGCCCAGCCCAGGTTTTCTTGGGGGAGAGCCGCGGCGCGAGCTTGGGCCCCCCGATCATCCGGCCCGCGAAATACGCGCCCACATCCGTGGCCACCACCACCACAACCAGCCAAACCGCGGTGAGGCCGCCGAATTGCTCATGGTCGCGCAAGAACACGAACGCCGCCGCCGCCGACGCGATGAACGCGAAGCCCGGGACGCTCCACCGCCACTTCGCGCCGAGGCTCCGGTCCACGGCGATTATCGCGGCGCAAGCGGCGACAATTCCTAAGGCCACATAAGCCAGATCTTTTGAGAGATGCGCCGCCACCGGCGCCAGCGCGGCGAGCGCGGGGAAGTACCAGTCGACAGCCCTCCAGCCGCCGTGGCGCGTGGCCAGGATGCGCCGGAACTCCCACCCCATGACCACCGCCGCCAAGGCGGCGAGGCCCATGGTCCAGAAGCCGCCCTGCGACACCGCAAACGCGGCTGCGACGCCCAACACCACGCCGGAGACGACGCGTTGGCCAAGATCTCCCCAGGCGGCCGACCCATCCTTCGACGCGGGTCGCGCGGCCGCGGAACCGCCCATAGAACCGCCCGTGGAACCGCTCATGGGACCGCCCGTGGGACCGCCCCTCGGCGTGTCCGCTTCCGCCGCTTCATCCGCGCCGCCCGCCATGGTGAGACCGCCCTCCCCTGGATGCGCCATTCCGCGGCGCCGCGCTCACGCGCGCTTTCCCCGCTCTCTCTAAGGCGGCTCAGGTGAGATGGGAAACCGGAAAGGCGGGAAACGCAGCCAAGCCGCGGGGGCGCTGCTCTAACGATCGGGCGTTCTACCCGCCGACGCCGCCGAAGCGGCGGTCCCGACGGGCGAAGGCTTCAACGGCGCCTCGCAATATCTGCGGCGTGAAATCGGGCCAGGCTTCAGCCACAAACATCAGCTCCGCATAAGCGGCCTGCCAGAGCAGAAAGTTGGAGAGCCGCTGCTCTCCGCTGGTGCGGATCACCAGATCCGGGTGGGGCGGCGGCGCGCCCCAGGGACCTGCCCGGTCCAGCGCGTCGCCGAAGGCCGTCTCGTCAATCTCGCTCGGGTCAAGCGCGCCCGCGGCGGCGGCGGCCGCTAAACGTTGCGCGACGGCGGCGATTTCCGCCCGACCGCCGTAATTGATGGCGATCGCCACCGTCAGCCGCCGCCCCCCGGCCGTGCGCTCCGCGACGGCTCCCATCAGCCGCCGGATATCGTCGTCCAAAGGCGCTGGATCGCCGATAAAGGTCATGCGGACGCCATTACGCACAAGCTCATCCGTCTCTCGAGAGAGATATCGGCGGAACAGATCCATGAGGCCGGACACCTCGTCAGGCGGCCGCCCCCAGTTTTCCGTTGAGAAGGCGTAGAGGGTTAGCGTCTCGATGCCGAGATCTGGGCAGGCCTCCACGACGCGACGCACCGCTTGCACGCCGCGGCGATGGCCTTCCAGCCGCGGCATGCCCCGCGCCCCGGCCCAGCGCCCATTGCCGTCCATAATCACGGCCACATGGCGCGGACCATCCGCGGCGGGCGCGTCCGCCCGGCGGTTTTCCTCGAGAGGCGCGGGGCGCTGCGTCCGTTGCGCCTGGATCTGCGAGGGGGTCGCGTCCACGGCCGGGGCCTCGGCCCGCGCCGAGGATCCGCCGCGGAGCACGCGACGAACGTCGCGCCCGACGCCGTCGATGAGGTCTCCCGTGCTGAACACAGCGGGGGTGGTCCGGTCTGCCATGGCTCGACTTATACCTCGCCGGCGCTCTAGGGCGCGCGGATATGCGAAAGGTCGCGCCCGAGAAGCCGCCGAAAGGGCGCCAAAGCCTCGGCGCGCTTCGAGCCCCTCGGGCCGCATCACACCTGCATGATTTCCTTTTCTTTTTCCGTAACAGCCCCGTCCACCGCGGCGATTTTTTTATCGGTCAACGCTTGCACCTCATCCGAATAGAGCTTCTGCTCGTCTTCGGGCATGCCATCCGACTTCGCCTTTTTGATCTGATCCATGCCGTCGCGCCGCACGTTTCGAATGGCGATTCGCGCATCTTCGCCATAGCCGCCGGCCACTTTGCTAAGCTCACGGCGGCGTTCTTCGTTCAACTCCGGGATGGGAATGCGGATCAGCGTGCCATCCACCACCGGGTTCACCCCGAGGCCCGAGTTGCGGATCGCTTTCTCCGCGGGCCCCACCACCGTCTTGTCCCAGATGTTGAGAACAATCATGCGCGGCTCTGGCACGGTGATGGTCCCCACCTGGTTGAGCGGGGTCGCTTGCCCATAGGCGTCGACCATCACCGGATCGAGCATCGTGGCGGACGCCCGACCGGTGCGGAGGGAGGCGAGCTTCGTCTTCAAGCTCGCAAGGGCGCCATCCATCCGGCGCTCAAGCTCATCTAAATCGGGGGCGTCGGCGTCGGCCAAAGCGCGCTCCTTAATGTCCCGCCCCATGGTGGAGCGTCCCTCATCGGGAAGTCAGTTGGGCCGCAGCCCCGCGAAATCGTCGGCCGACCCGCTACCCGGTCGAGGCGCGGACCACGGTGTAGCGGCCTTCGCCATACAAGATCGGCCCAAAGCCACCTTCGGACTGCAGCGAGAAAACGACCACGGGAAGGCCATTATCCCGCGCCAGCGCGATGGCGGCGGCGTCCATGACGCCGAGCTCTTTGAGCAGCACCTCCGTGTAGTCGATCTCCGCATAGCGCCGCGCGTAGGCGTGCTGCTTTGGATCTCGGTCGTAGACGCCGTCCACTTGCGTCCCCTTCCAGAGCGCGTCGCAGCCGATCTCCATGGCGCGGAGCGTGGCGGCGGTGTCGGTGGTGAAAAACGGGTTGCCGGTGCCGGCGGCGAAGATCACGATCCTGCCCTTCTCCAAATGCCCGATGGCGCGGGTGCGGATATAGGGTTCGCAGACGGTGGGCATGGGGATCGCCGATTGCACGACGCAGGGCGTGCCCGCCCGCTCGAGAGCCGATTGCATCGCCAGGGCGTTCATGACCGTCGCCAGCATGCCCATGTAATCCGCCTGCGCCCGCGGCATGCCCTTCGCCGCGCCGGCCAAGCCGCGGTAGATGTTGCCGCCGCCGATCACCAGCGCCAACTCAATACCATGATCCTGCAAGGCTTTTACGTTGGCGGCGATCTCATCGATCATGCCCATATCGAGCCCATACTCGCCGGACCCCATCAGCGCCTCGCCAGAGATCTTGAGCAGCACACGCTTATAAAGCGGCGCGCGCGCTGATCCGGCCGCCACAGGCTCGCCGCCCGGAGCGCGCGCCACCGCGTCGGCGCTTAACAGCGCCTGATACTGGCTTCGTCCGCCCATGCCTCGGCTCCTCCAACCGGCGCGACTGTGTCGAAGACGTCCCTTGCTCGCAAGGCTTCGCGATCTCGGCGACAGGGTCGCCGAGATCGGGCGGGGAGGCGCGCGCCTAAAAAACCTGGCGTGCGCCTCCTCGCTCCCCTCAAGACTGTTTCGTCTGGGCCGCCACCTCAGCGGCGAAGTCGACCTCCTCCACTTCGACGCCTTCGCCGACCTCAAGCCGCACGAAGCCCGCGATCTTGATGTCCGCGCCCACATCCTTCGCCGCCGCGGCCACCGCCTTCTCCACGGTGAACTCCGGATCCACCACGAAGGTCTGCTTCACCAGCACCACCTCTTGGTAGAACTTGTTCAACCGGCCGACGATCATCTTCTCGATGACATTCTCCGGCTTGTTGGAAGCCCGCGCTTGCTCGGTCAACACGTCCTTCTCCCGCGCCACGGCGGCGGGATCGAGATCGGAGACGTCCAGCGAGGCCGGGCTGGTGGCGGCGATATGCATGCAGAGCTGTTTGCCGAAGGCGAGCAGTTTCGCGGTGTCGCCCGCGCTCTCAAGCGCGCAGAGCACGCCGATCTTGCCCATGCCCGGCGCGGCGGCGTTGTGCACATAGCTCGCCACGGCCCCTTGGCCGACGGAGAGCCGGTCAAAGCGGCGCACCTGCATGTTTTCGCCGATAGTGCCGACCTTGTCTTTGACCAGCGCCTCGACGCTCATGCCGGCGGACGGCACCTCGGCCGCGTTCAGCGCGGCCACGTCGCCTTCCACGCCCAACGCCACTTGGGCGATGTCCGCGACCATGGCTTGGAAGTCCGTATTGCGGGCTACAAAATCGGTTTGGCTGTTCACCTCGACCACGGCGGCCGTCGCACCATCCGCGGCCACAGCCACCAAGCCTTCCGCAGCGGTCTTGCCGGCTTTTTTCTCGGCCTTCACGCCCAGGCGGGTCCGCAGCCAGTCTTCCGCGGCCTCCATGTCGCCATCCGTCTCGGACAGCGCCTTTTTCGCGTCCATCATGCCGGCTCCGGTCTTGTCCCGAAGCTCTTTCACCAATGCGGCCGTGATCTGGGCCATTGCGACTCTCCTTGGCGGCTCTCCAACCCCTCCCGGGCCACGCTCCCGGGCTCGTGGGGCAGATGGCACGCGCGTCGCCCCGGCGCAACAGGGGCCGCGCCGCTTTTCGCCCCCAGCGCCTGCGGATTGGCCTTCGCGTCGGTTGTCAGGCTCAGCCTCCCTCGCCGCGGCCCACCACGCCCTCTGCGGCGAGATCGGCCAGCGCCGCCTCGTCGAGGCCTAGAAATTCAGCCAGCACCGCGTCGGTCTGCGCGCCCAGTTCCGGGGCCGGCGCGTAATGGTCTTCATAAGTGTCCGACAGCTTCACCGGATTGCCCGGCTGCTGGGTGATCTCGCCATTGGGGAGCGGCACATCCACCACCATGTTGCGGGCCGCCGCCTGCGGATCGGCGAAGGCGGCTTCAATGTCATGTACCGGCGCGCAGGGCACGCGCAGCCGCTCAAAGGTCTCGAGCCAATGGGCGCGCGGTCGGGTGGCGAGGCGCGCTTGCACCCGCTCGTCGATGAACGCCTTGTGGGCGAGCCGGCCCGGTTGAGCGTCGAATTTGGGATCCGCCAACGCCGGGTCGCCCAACGCCTCCACCACGGCCGGCCAATGCGTGTCGAAGATCACCGCGATGATCATGTGCTCGGTCGCGGTGGCGTACACGTTATAGGGCGCATGCACGAAATGACCGTTGCCCAACCGTCCGGGCGGCTTGCCGGACATCATCGTCATGGTGCCCATATATCCGAGCAAGGACAGCTGGCAGTCGGCCATGGAGATGTCGACATGCTGCCCTCGCCCTGTGGTGGACCGCGCTTGAAGGGCGGAGAGCACGCCGATCACGCCGAACAAACCCCCGCCCAGATCGCCGATGGGAATGCCGGAGCGCAGGGGCGGCCCGTCCGGCTCCCCGGTCACCGCCATGCCGCCGCCCATGCCCTGGGCGACCAGATCGAAGGCGGTGCGATGCACGCCGGGCCCGGTCTCCCCGAAGCCGGTGATGGAGCAGGTGATGATGCGCGGATTGATCTTGAACAGCGTCGCATGATCGATCTTGAGGCGGGCGGGGACGCCTGCGGCGAAGTTATTGAGGACAATATCGGCCTTCGCCACGAGCCCGTGGAAAATCTCCAGGCCGCGCTCCGATTTGAGATCGAGCGCGACGGAGGATTTGTTGCGGTTGAGCGTCATGAAATACGCGCCCATGCCGCCCTTTGAGTAGTCGGGCGACGTTTGCAGCAGGCGACGGGTCGCCTCCCCGCGCTCCGGCGGCTCGATCTTGACCACGCGCGCGCCGAGATCGGCCAAAAGCTGACCCGCATAGGGGCCCGACAACATATGGGTCAGGTCCAGTACGGTGACGCCGTCCAGGGCTCTCATCCCGTCGTTCCTCCCGATCACCCTTGCGCAAAGTGTCGCAGGATGGCCGTATCAGCGCAGAACAACAGCCGCAGCAAGCCACAAATTCGGCATCGGTTTCGGGAGGGCCTCCTGTGAGGAAGTCATTTATTCAACTGGCCAAGGGGCGCTACCCGCGCCAGGCCCATGTGGATCTGGACGGGCTGAAGGACGATGAGATCAGCCGCCTCGGCTTCGACGGCCGCGCCTCCCAACTCTACCGGCGCAACGATCCGACGCAGTTCCGCGCCACGGGCGACTTCCGGGTCCGCTACGCGCCGGTCCACGCCCTGCCGATCAGCGACGGCCAAGACGCAAGCGGCGCCCCGATCAAGATGCTCCACAACCAGGACGGCGCGGTTTATCTCAGCACCCGCAACGAGGCCCCGCCGTTCTTCGAGCGCAACGTCAATGGCGACCAGTTGTTCTTCATCCATAAGGGCTCGGGGACTTTCGAGACGGAGTTCGGCCCCCTCGCCTACCGCCCCGGCGACTATATCGGCATGCCGAAGAGCATCACCTACCGGCAGGTTCCCGACGCGCCGGGCGGCGTGTTTTTGATCCTGGAGACCGCCGGCAACCTCGAATTTCCGGATTTCGGCGTGTTCGGGCGCCAATCGCCCCTCGACGCGACCTTGATCGAGACGCCGGAGCCCAAATGCGTCGAGGGCGAACCGGGCGTGGAATATGAGATCCGCGTCACCCATGGAGACGAGCATTCGTCGCTGTTCCAGGATTTCCATCCCTTCGACGTGGAGGGCTGGAAGGGCGATTTGTTCCCCTATCGCTTCAACATGGAAGACTGGAACGTGATCCTGTCGGACACGGTCCATCTGCCGCCGCCGGTGTCTCGCTTTCACCAAGCGCCGGGGATCGATGTGATCCACTTCTTGCCCCGGCCCGCGGAAGGCAAACAAGGCGCGGAGCGAGCGCCGTGGTATCACCGCAACGCCGATTATGATGAGATCAACTTCTTCCATGGCGGAGACTTCATGGGGCAGCCGATGCCGGAGGGGCTGCTGATGCACACGCCCCAAGGGATCCACCATGGGATCGCGGAGAAAGTGCGCGAGATGACCCGGGCGGAATGGGAGCCCCATGCGCGGATCGGCTGGAAGATCATCTCCATCGACAGCGCGCGCCCGATGACGCCCACGGCCGCGTATAAGGCGTTTGACAAGTGAGCGAGGGCCGAGGAGCGCCGCCGCCTATCCGCCGCCAAGCCTACGGCGTCCTGTTCAAGGAGCAGGCGGCGTTTAAGGACGTCTATGGCGGCGAGGAAGGCTATGTGTTCCTCGAATGCATGCGGATCACGCCGCGGGACCGCGACAGCGACACGGTGATCGTGTTCTGCCACCCCACTGGGCGCGGCGCGTATCTGCCGATCTGCTCGGGCCTCGCCCATGGCGGCTTCCACGTGGCCTTCATCGGCACGCGCTACGCCGGCTCCGACCATGCGCTGGTGATGGAGAAATGCGCGATCGATCTGGGCGCAGGAATCGCAGATCTGAAAAAGCGGTTTGGTTACAAGAAGGTGATCCTCGGCGGCTGGTCCGGCGGCGGTTCTCTCTCTCTGTTTTATCAGGAGCAGGCGCAGCGCCCGACCGTGACCCATACGCCCTCCGGCGACCCGCTTGATCTGAGCGCGGCGGAGATGCCAGCCGCAGACGCCGTGATGCTGCTGGCGGCGCATGTGAGCCGGGCGGTGACGCTCACCGAATGGATCGACGCGTCAATCCTGGACGAGGCGGATCCCAGCAAGCGCGACCCGGCGCTGGATCTCTACGCGCCCGAAGCGCCCCACCAGCCTCCCTATTCCGAGCGCTTCATCGCGGATTACCGGGACGCGCAGATCGCCCGCAATCGGCGCATCACCGCCTGGGCGCAGGCGCAATTGCAGCGGCGACGCGCCCAGGACGGCGCCGCGGGCGAGTTCGCCTTTGTGGTCCATGGCACCATGGCCGACCCGCGCTGGCTGGATCCGGCCGTGGATCCGTCAGACCGGACGCCGCGCGTCTGCTATCTCGGCGACCCGAAGACGGTGAACATGGGCCCCGTGGGCCTCGCCCGGTTTTGCACGCTGCGGAGCTGGCTCTCGCAATGGAGCTACGATCTCTCCAACGCCAACGGGCTCAAGAACGGACCCCATGTGGACGTCCCGACTTTAGTGGTGAACAATACCGCCGACACCGCCTGCACGCCGAGCCACGCCCAACGTCTATTCGACGCCATCGGCCATGCAGACAAGACGCTGCATCACATCAACGGCGCGACGCATTACTACATGAACCAGCCTGAGCAGCTGCGAGCGTGCGTGCGCTTGTGCGGGGGCTGGCTGGCGGAGCGTGATCTCGTCGCCGGATGACACGCCGCGCGGTCACGTTTTTGGAGGGAAGCGGCCCGCCTTAGGGGTGAGAGCCGGCGTGGCGCGGCCGAGCACCGTCTCCAGCCATTCGGTGGTGGCGATCAACGCATCGATATCGAACCCGGTGCGAAGGCCGGACGCCTCCAGCATATGCGCCAGATCTTCCGTGGCGATGTTCCCCGTCGCCCGGGGCGCGAACGGGCACCCGCCGATGCCGCCGAGGCTCGCATCAAACCGGCGCACGCCCTGCTCCAGCGCGGCGTAGACATTGGCGAGACCCGCGCCTCTGGTGTTGTGGAAATGGCAGCGCAGCGGGACGCCGCCCGCCGCCTGCTCGGCGCGTTTCACGAGGTCGGCCACCGGGCCGGGCGCGGCGGCGCCGATGGTGTCCGCCAGCGTGATCTCATCGGGACCCGCCGCCGCCAGCGCCGCCACGGACGCCGCCACTTGGCCCGGATCGACCACGCCTTCAAACGGGCACCCGAACGACGCGGATAGGATCGCGACCACGCGGATCCCTTCGGCCTTCGCCTCCCGCGTCACGGCTTGCGCCATCGCCACGGACTGCGCCGCGGTCTGCCCTTGGTTTTTGAGGCCAAAGCCATCGGTGGCCATGGCGACCACGCCGATCTCCGGCAAACCGCTGGCCTTCGCCCGCCCGAGGCCGCGTTGGTTCAATACAAGGCCTGAGTAGAGCACGCCAGCACGGCTCGTGAGCCCGTCGATCACGGCCTCGGCGTCCGCCATGCGGGGCACGCGCTTCGGGTTGACGAAGCTCGCGACCTCCAGGCGGCGCGCGCCTGCCGCCACGAGCTTGTCGATAAACGCGATCTTATTCCCGGTGGAGACGGAGACGGGCTCGTTTTGCAGCCCGTCCCGCGGTCCCACGTCTTGGATGTCGACGTCTAGATCGCCGCTCAAATCAGCGCTTATCCGAGACGACTTGGCCTGCGCGCCGTCGGTCACGCGCCGGCGGGTTGCTCTTGCGGCGCGGCGTCCGCGGCGGGTTCACTGGTCGCTTCGGCTGCGGGCTCGGCAGGAGCGTCCGCCGCTGCGGCTTCCTCAGCGGCTGCAGGCTCTGCGACGGCGTCGGCGGCGGCTTCCTCCACCGGGGCCTCCTCCATGGCGCCCACATCGATGCCGGCGGCGCCTAGCTGCTGCTGGATGCCGTCGAGCGCCGCGCCCGCCACCAAATCGCAATAGAGCGCGATGGCGCGGGCCGCGTCGTCATTGCCGGGGATCGGATAGGTGACGCCATCGGGGCTCGAATTTGTGTCGAGCACGGCGATCACGGGAATACCGAGCTTGTTGGCCTCTTGGATCGCCAACTCTTCTTTGTTGGTGTCGATCACGAACAACAGATCCGGCTTGCCGCCGAGGTCGCGGATACCGCCCAGTCGATTCAGCGCTTGAAGCGCTTGGATGAGCAGCTTGGCGCGGAGGCCAAAGGCTTCACCAAGAAAGAGCGGCTCAATCTGGAGCGCAATCGCGACAAGCTGCAGATGACCCTGGGCGGCATCCGCGATCTGGGCG
>JBCCTM010000110.1:0-9738 GCA_039198535.1 Pseudomonadota bacterium | reverse complement strand
CTTTGTGATTTGCAACCATCAGAATTGGAATGCTCTGCTTTTGCCTTTTTTGAAGTTCTCTCTCGGCAGATAAAACGGGTTCAGCCCAGCGACCATACTTTTCAATTCGCCGAAGATGTGCTCGCATTTCACGAAGGACGGCGCGCGCGCTGAAAAAATCCATTACGATCCTATAAAGCCTTTTTAGAATTCGTAAGATCTGGAATGACGCGGCCACCACAAGGGTGGCGACGACTGTAGCGATGATCTCGATGCTCAGTCGATTTTCCTCATCAAACGCGATCTTTTCAAACGCTTCCCAAAAGTCCATCAGCCAGCTCCAGTAAACCATCCACAGGGGAGATTTGAAAAGATCTTTTGAGAAAAGGGGATGAAGCCCTTTGCCGCAGTTTGGCGGCGCAAATCGGCCGCCAATGCCGCCTCCGCCGCTTCACGGGTTGTCCCGCCGGGGGGATGGGACTAACGCTGGGCTCCCGTGAGACGGCGCTCGCGGCGCCATCGAGTCGCAGTACGCGGCTGAGCCGAGACCTGCCGTGAGACCTGCCGAAGGAGGCGACGGAGCACGGGCCATGGCGCGGTTTATTTTCATCACCGGCGGCGTCGTGTCGTCCTTGGGCAAAGGCCTAACCTCGGCCGCCTTGGGCGCGCTGCTGCAAGCCCGCGGCTACAGCGTCCGGCTGCGCAAGCTCGACCCTTATCTCAACGTCGACCCCGGCACGATGTCGCCCATCGAGCATGGCGAGGTGTTCGTCACCGATGACGGGGCCGAGACTGACCTCGATCTTGGGCATTACGAGCGCTTCACCGGCGTCGCCGCCCGGTCCAGCGATAGCGTCTCCGCCGGCCGCATCTACTCGACCGTGCTCGAGAAGGAGCGCCGGGGCGACTATCTCGGCAAGACCATCCAAGTGATCCCCCATGTCACCGACGCCATTAAAGACTTCCTCCGGATGGGCGAAGAGGAGGTCGATTTCATGCTCTGCGAGATCGGGGGCACCGTCGGCGACATCGAGGGATTGCCGTTCTTTGAGGCGATCCGACAATTTCAGAACGAGCGGCCCCGGGGCGACGTGGTGTTCGTCCATCTGACGCTGCTGCCCTTCATCGCCGCCGCCGGCGAGTTGAAGACCAAGCCGACCCAACACTCGGTCAAAGAACTCCGCTCCATCGGCATCCAACCGGATGTTCTGGTGTGCCGGTCAGACCGGCCGATCCCCCCCAAAGAGCGCGAGAAAATCGCCCGGTTTTGCAATGTGCGGCCCGACAGCGTGATCCAGGCGCTCGATCTCGACAGCATTTACGCGGCGCCGCTCGCTTATCGGGCGGAAGATCTCGACAAGGTGGTGCTCGACGCCTTCGGCATCCGGACCGCGCCTGAGCCCGATCTGGCCGCGTGGGAGCGGATGACCCAGCGCATCCGCAACCCGGACGGCCGGGTGAAGATCGCCATCGTCGGCAAATACACCGCCTTGGAGGACGCCTATAAATCGCTGTCCGAGGCGCTGACCCATGGGGGTGTGGCCAATCAGGTGTCCGTGGAGGCGGAATGGATCGATGCGGAGCTGTTCGACCGCGCGGATCCCGCCCCTTACCTGGAGGGCTTCCATGGCATCCTGATCCCGGGCGGCTTTGGCGAGCGGGGCAATGAGGGCAAAATCGCCGCCGTCGCTTGGGCGCGGCAGCGCAACATCCCGTTCTTCGGCATCTGCCTCGGCATGCAGATGGCGGTGATTGAGACGGCGCGCAATCTGTGCGGCATGGCGGGCGCGGGATCGGAGGAGTGGGACGACAATCGCGAGGAGCGGGGCGCGCCGCCCGTCACGGAGCGCCTCATCTACTTCATGCCGGAATGGCTAGAGGCTAATCGCCTGCAAACCCGCAGCCGTGACGACGACAAGGGCGCGACCATGCGGCTCGGCGCCTTTGAGGCGGTGATGGAGCCCGGCACGCTGGCGGCGGAGACCTATGGCGCTCTCTCAATCTCCGAGCGGCATCGCCACCGTTTCGAGATGGACATCGCCTATGAGACGCGGCTGGCGGAGGTCGGCCTCACCATTTCAGGCCGCTCCCCCGATGGCCGGCTGCCGGAGATCGTCGAGCGCCGGAACCACCCTTGGTTCATCGGCGTGCAGTTCCACCCGGAATTAAAGTCAAAGCCCTTGGAGCCGCATCCGCTGTTCGTCGGCTTCGTCCGCGCCGCCTTGACCCAGAGCCGTTTGGTGTGACGCGGGGCGCGAGCCACCGTCAGCTGGTGATCGCCGCCGCCGTCGCCGTTCCGTGGCCACCGCGCCGGCGGCGCGAGGGCCGGAGCCGGGAGATGACCGAGACCGCGCTGCTGGATCAGTATGTCGACGATTTCACAGAGCGGCATGCGCAGTGTCGGCGCATCGGGGAATTGAAGCGGTGAGGAGTGGACCAGGGGGTTTGACCGGGGTCTGGCTTGGGGGTTTAGACAGCGGCTCGCTTTCCTCATGCGCTGAGACGTCTGCGGAGCTCTCTCTCTGCGGAGCCCAATAGTTGGCGTGAGTAAAAGCGGTGCAGCGGGATCGTCGCGGAGATCAGCGGGCTGAGCCGCGCGCCCTTCCCCGACCGCACGCCTGAGCCGAAGCGCAGCGCCGTCGCGCCATCGGCCGCGTCGCAGGCCGCTTGCAGCCAAGTGCAGCCGCGGGGCGGCCCGTCTTTTGGGCCGAACTCCAGTAAAATCTCGCCGTCTCTCTCCCCCGCATTCTCTCGTCGCTCGACGACCCGCCATGCGGTGAAGGCCGCTGAGCGGCCCTCCGCAAGCGCCGCCACCTCTTCCGCGGTCGACGGGCCGAAGCCGATCACCGCGAGCACCCTGCGCTCCAACCGAAAGACGGGGCTGTCGAAGAATGCGCGCATAAACGCCGGCAGATCTGCGGAGACCGGCGTCGTGACCGTAAAGCAATCCGCATAGGCGGGATGCCGATCTTGGTAGTCGGCCAGCAGGCTGCCGGCGGGGATTTCGGTCGAGCGGACCATCACATTTCGGATCCTATTATCGCCATCGCCATCGCCATCGCCATCGCCATCGCCATCGCCATCGCCATCGCCACCCGTCATATCCCTTGGCCGTTCTCCGACCTGCGTCCGACCAAGCCTTTGTTTTAGCGAGCGATATCGCGGCTTTCCGCGGCGCTCCGCCCATCGCTCTGCGCGCCGCTCTCACTTGCGGCTGTCGGGTCTTCGGCGCGGGGCGGCGCGAGCATGATGACACGATCCTCGGGCGCGCCGCGCAACTCTCGCTCCGGAGAGGCGAGCACCAGGCGGCCATCGGCGCGGATAAGCGCGAGGGGCGTTGGCTTCACCCCATCTGCGCCGTTTTCATGCAAGGCTTGATCGAGGTCGAACTGGCCGCTCAAGCGCGTGGTCTTCACCCGCCAGTCCGCAGCCATGCGCCGACGGACCTCAAGGGCGGTCAGGTCTTTCGTGAACAGCGGCGCGCCGCCCAACTCATGGCTGACGGAGAGGCGGCCCGAATTCGGCTCCCGGATCGGATAGAGCTGGCGGACGTTCCCGCGACCGAGCTCGGGCGCGTAATCGGTGCAGACAAGCGTGTTGTAGGCGTCGTTCACCGTCGCCGCGATCAGCAGGCCGTAGGGGTTGAAGTCGACGCTATGCTCCGCCGTCTCTGAAAGGATCTCGCCGTAAAAGGTCTCCAAGCCTTCCTGGCGCGCCTCTCGCAGCGCCATCCAATTCTGATCCGCGATGAGCACCGGATAGCCCGCCTCCTTCAATTGAACGCCGAACGCGGTGGTGAAAGGCCCGGCGCCCACAAACAGCACGCCGGGCTGGTCTTTTGAGGCGAGGCCCAACGCCCGCGCCAGAGGGCCGAGGGTAAAGCCATGGAGCAGCACGGTGGCGAACACCATGGCGAAGGCGATCGCCGTCATGCGCACGCCGTCGGGCGAGCCCGCCGCGGTGAGCGCCGCGCCGAAAAAGCCCGCCACCGCCACGGCGACCACGCCTCTCGGCGCGATCCAGGCCACCAGGATCCGCTCGTTCAGCGTGAGGCCTGCGCCGATTGTGGAGAGGAAAATCGTGGCGGGGCGCACCAGAAACAGCATCGCGCCCACATAAAGAGCCACCGACCAATCGAGGGCCGCCACCGTCTCCGCGTTCAACGTGGCGGTCAGCATGATGAACACGCCTGACACCAGCAGGACGGTGATGATCTCTTTGAAACGCTTGAGCTCTGAGAGGCTTGCGAGTTTCGAATTCGCGATGGTCAGGCCCATGACGGTGACCGTGAGGAGGCCGCTCTCCTCCAGCGCCAATTGCGACATCTCGTAGCCCGCCAGAACGGCGATCAGCAGGATCGGCGATTTCAGATATTCGGGCGCGAGCCGCGCGTTGAACATCCAAACGATCGCGCGCGCCAGCAGATATCCGCCGCCGACCGCCAGCGCCAAGGCGAACAGCGCGCGGATCACCAGCGCCGTGGGACCCTCCCCATGGGCCGCGCTGGGGATCGCTTGCAGCACCAAGGCGATTTCAAACGCGAAGACGGCGAACAGAGCGCCGATCGGGTCATTGACGATGGCTTCCCAACGCAGAAGCGAGGCCGGTCGCTTCGCCAGCTTCGCTTGCCGAAGTAAGGGCATGATCACCGTCGGCCCCGTCACGATGAAAAGACCGCCCAGGATGAAAGCCGCGGGCCAATCGAGCCCGGCCGCGTAGTGGGCGGCCAGGGTGCCGAGCGCCCAGCCGATCGGAGCGCCAAGCACGACGAGCCGGCGGACCGCCAGGCCGGTGTGGCGGATCTCCGCGAATTTCAGCGTAATTCCGCCCTCGAACAGAATGATCGCCACGGCCATGGCGACCAGCGGTTTGAAAATTTCGCCGAAGTCTTCGGCCGGGTTCAGCGCACCCAATCCGGGGCCAAGCAACAAGCCTGCGAACAGCAACAAGACGATCGCGGGCAAGCGCAGGCGCCAGGCCAGCCATTGGCTCGCGACGCCCGCCACGCCGATCAGCGCGACCTTAAATACAAATCCGTCCAACCTGGCCAACCGCCCCCTAAACCTGCCCGCCGCCGCGCCGCGGTTTCCGCGTCGCGGTGGGAACGTGGAACTTACCCCGATGTTCCCGCGGTGATTGCTGCGGGCGACGCGGCGCCGTAGGCGTGATGCCGATCTTCAGAGGAGAAGCCAGATGTCCCCGCCCGCGATGTCCCTACCGGACGGATTTTTATCCGAGAGCCTGGCGCGCGTGAAGCCGTCGCCCACCATCGCCGTGACCAATAAGGCGCGGGAGTTGAAGGCGGCCGGGCGTGACATCATCGGCCTCGGCGCCGGCGAGCCCGATTTCGATACGCCTGAGCACATTAAAGCGGCGGCCTGGGCGGCGATCCAAACCGGTCAAACCAAGTACACCGCCGTGGATGGCATGCCGGAGCTGAAGGACGGGATCAGTCGCAAATTCAAGCGCGACAACGGTCTCGATTACGCGCCCGAGCAAATTTCCGTCGGCTCCGGGGGCAAGCAGGTCATCTACAACGCCTTGGTGGCCACTTTGAACCCCGGCGACGAAGTGCTGATCCCCGCGCCCTATTGGGTCAGCTATCCCGACATGGTGTTGCTGGCCGGGGGGACGCCCAAGACGGTGGCCGCCGGCATTGAGACGGGCTTCAAGCTGACGCCCGAGGCGCTGGACGCGGCGCTGACGCCGAAGACGAAGTGGCTGATCTTCAACTCGCCGTCGAACCCGTCGGGCGCGGGATACACGGCCGCCGAGTTGAAAGCGCTGGCGGACGTGCTGCTGCGCCATCCGCATGTTTGGGTGCTCACCGACGACATGTATGAGCACATCGCCTACGCGCCGTTCGAATTCGCGACCATCGCTCAGGTCGAGCCTGGGCTTTACGAGCGCACGCTGACGATGAACGGCGTCTCCAAGGCCTACGCCATGACGGGCTGGCGCATTGGCTTCGCAGGCGGCCCCGCGCCGCTGATCAAGGCCATGGCCAAGGTGCAAAGCCAATCGACCTCGAACCCCTGCTCGATCAGCCAATGGGCGGCCATGGAGGCCGTGGTCGGCCCGCAGGAGCATCTGGCCGAATTCGTCGCCGCGTTTCGCCGCAGGCGGGATCTCGTGGTCTCGGCGCTTAACGCGATACCCGGGATCGAGTGCCCTGAGCCCGAAGGCGCGTTCTATGTCTATCCCTCCATTGCTGGCGTGATTGGCAAGAAGACGCCGGGCGGCGCGGTGGTCGGCGATGATGAGGCGTTCTGCGCGGAGCTGCTGGGCGCGGAGGGCGTCGCGGCGGTGTTCGGCGCGGCCTTTGGTCTCTCGCCGCATTTCCGGGTGTCCTACGCCACGTCCGATGAGTTGCTCACCGAGGCCTGCGCCCGCATCGCGCGCTTCGTCGACAGTCTCAGCTGAGAACCTACCTCTGGCGCATCGGGCGCGCATTGCCGGGCCCGGTTCGCAAACGCGAGCGCAAGGAGAGCTTTCCATGAACGCGAGTACGGCGAATTTGCTGAACGCGGCGGTGCTGATCGCCATGTCGATCTGGGCCTATTTCTCGGTGAGCATGGCGTCGATCACCCCCTTGATCCCGGCCGCCTTTGGCGTGGCGCTGCTGCTTTGCGCGCCGGGCGTGCGCGCGGAGAACAAGGTGATCGCCCATGTGGCGGTGGTCCTCACCCTGCTGGTGTTCATCGCGCTGTTCATGCCGCTCAGCAGCATGTTGAGCGCCGGGGACACCATGGGCTTGATTCGCGTGCTGGCCATGCAGGCGACCTCGCTGCTGGCGATGGTGTTCTTCATCAAAAGCTTCCGCGACGCGCGCTTGGCCCGGGAAGCGGCGGGCGGCTCTTAGAGCCGAGCGCCTAGCTCAGCCGAGCACGGGGGCCACGGGCAGACCGAGGAGGGGTGGGTTCAGCCAGTCCACCCAGCGATGGTTGAAAAACTGCCCCACATAGATCTGCGCCACCAGGCCAAACCAGACCGCCCAGCACAGCGCCGTCCGCAGAAGCCGGCCGATAAGGCGGGTCGGCGCGCCTTGTTCGACCCGAAGGCGCGCCCGGGCGTAGAGTCGGGCCGTCCAACAGCGGAGCGCCCAGAGCGCTGCGAAGAGGTAGAGCGCGGCGCCGAGACGCCAGCCCCGCGTGAACGCCGCCACCGCCTCCGGGTCGGTGAGATCAAGGTCTGGGCTGATCTGCTCGACGAACACTGGCAGACCTTTGGCGGCGAGCAGGGGCAGGGCGGCGATCACAAAGGCCGCGCTCAAGGCGACATGCTCCCAGCCCGCCGCGGCCATCAGGCGACCCACGGCGCGGCGCTCAAAGAACGCGCCGAAGCGGCGCTCCACGGCGAGATGGGTCAGCGCCAGCGGCATGCGGGCGAGCAGAGGGAGCGCGAGGGCCGCCGCCAGGAGGCCGAGGCTCGGCCCGACCCAGGATTGCTCGTAGCCCTTGTTGAAGGAATTCTCCCATCCCGCCCACCAAGAGCCGAGCATCAAGGCTGTGAAAGGGAGGGCGCCCAAAAACAGCGCCGCGCTCGCCTGCGCGCCCTCCGAGGCGATGCGAACCGCGGCTGAGGCGACGCCCCGAGGCGCGCCCTCTACGGCCCAGGCCGGCGCAGCGTCCCGCCGTCGCGCCGCGGCGCCCGCCCAGGCCCGCGCCCGGGTCTGCAACCAGCCTTGGGCCAGCGCCGCCGTGAGCGCGGAGAGGCACAGCGCCGCGCCCGCGATCCATCCCAGCGTTCCGCGGAGCAGCGCGCCCCAGCGGCCAGAGCGTCGGGCGGCGCGCGGTGGGCTTCCACCAGGAGGGCCTTCACTGGGCGGGCTTTCGCGCGGGGCGCCGATGGTGAGGCTCATGGCGCGCTCATTGGTTCTGGCGTCATGCGAACAGCTCTGAAAGCGGCGCATGCTCGGCGCGCGGGGCGGCCGCGCCCATGGCCGCCGCCAGGGTCGGCGCGATGGCGGTCTGATCAACGGGGCGGTCCAGCACCCGGCCCCGCGTGATCCCGGGCCCGAAGAACAGCGCCCAGATCTCATGGGCGGAGCGGCTGTTGAAATGGTGCTGGAAGGGCACCTCCATCAGCGGGTTGGCGTCCCGCCCGCAATCGGGGACCACGCAGAACAGCGTGTTGTCCCGGTATCCTTCGTCGGCGTCCACTGCGGCCGCCAAGCGCGCGAGGTCCGCGTCGATCCCGGCGATGGCGCGGGTGTAGTGGCTTGGGTTGCCCCAATGCACGTAATCCGGGTCTTGGTAGTTGATCATCATCAGCCGTGGCCGGAGCAGCCGGAGCGCCCAAAGCGCCAATTCCGTCAGGGCCCGGTCACCCCTAGGGTTCCGCAACCCGTCTTCGCCATAGACTGCGCGCCACCGTCGCCAGAGCGCGTCGATCTCAGCGCTTTGCTTTGGCGCGCCGCCCCGGCTTTGGCGTTCGAGCCGCGCCAAAGCATCCCGCGCCCGCGTCAACTCCGCCTCTGCGCCGCGCCCTTCCGCGAGCGTCTCCCGCAGGCGCCAGAGCTTGAAGCGATGGAGGCTCAGCACCTCGCTCCGATAGGCCACCCCGTGATTGCGGTGGACGCCATAGGCGAAATATTCCTCCTGCGGCCGGTCTTCGCCGTTGATCAGCAGGGTTTGGTGGGCTGGGATGTCGTAGGCGCGGCGCAGCATCTCAAAGAGGGTGGGCTCGGTCGGCTCCAGCCGCGGGATCACCGTGCGCGCAGGCCCGGGGCGATAGGCGCGGTAGCGGCCCGTCAGAATGTTGAGCGTCCCCTCCGCATGGCTCGTGTCCACACCGTCCAGTTGCTCGATTCGCAGATCCGGGATCAGCACGCCCCGGGGTGCGAGGCGGTGGAGCAGACGCGGCGCGTAGGAATGGGCCGCTTCGATGGTCTCCCGCCTCCGAACGCCGCCGCCGAAGCGGACGATCACCACATTGGGCCCGCGATAGTCCCGCGGAGCCGCTTGGGCGGAGCGCCCGGGTATCATCGTGTTGAGGGCGCCCGCGGCCACCAGCCCCGCCACAGCGCCGCGTCTCGTCGTCTTCATGGAACGTCTCCAATGCGCGAAGTGCTGAGTGTCGCGGCGAAGCGAGGCGGCCGTGAGGCGCGGCCCGCCCGAAGAGCCTACGACGCCCCTCAGAAGCGGCGCTGCGCCTTTGGAAGTGATTCGCATGCCTTGCGCGCCGCGCCCGACTGCGCTATCGCGCCCGCACATCACATGCGGGGCATGGGCTGCGTGGGGAGACATCCTGCAAAGTCCGCCGGTGGCGGAGCGCAGTCGCGCCCGCTGACGCCCCGCAGCGGTTAAACCGGAAACGAGGATACGCAAGCCATGGCTTTGCCAGATTTTTCCATGCGCCAGCTGTTGGAAGCCGGCGTCCATTTTGGCCATCAGACCCATCGATGGAACCCGCGCATGCGGCGCTACATCTATGGTGACCGCAATGGCATTCACATCATCGATCTGACCCAGACGGTGCCATTGCTGCACCAGGCCCTCGTGGCCGTGCGCGATCGCGTGTCGAAGGGCGGGCGCGTGCTGTTCGTGGGCACCAAGCGCCAGGCGCAAAAAGCCGTGTCCGACGCGGCGGAGCGCTCGTCCCAGTATTTCATGAACCACCGCTGGATGGGCGGCACGCTGACCAACTGGACCACTGTGTCCCAGTCGATTCAGCGCTTGAAGCGCTTGGATGAGCAGCTTGGCGCGGAGGCCAAAGGCTTCACCAAGAAAGAGCGGCTCAATCTGGAGCGCAATCGCG